>JAGLWJ010000503.1 GCA_023133475.1 Phycisphaerae bacterium
GGCGTTGACCCGCCCGTAGCCGTACTTGCGGCTTCGCCGGGTGATTCCGTTGTAGTCACCTTCCTCGAGATCGGCGATTGGAATCTGGTCGGCAGTGTGCTCCAGAATCGCCCGCACCTGCGTGGCGGTAATCTCGGAAACGCTACTGGCACCCATCACCAGCGCCGCCACGCCAGCCGCTTGCGCACAAGCGGCTGATGTGCCGAAGAAATCCCGGTCGCTCACCTCTGAAAAGCTGTCACCCTGCGTGTAGGACGAATCGGACAGGTTCTCCAGCCCAAAATCGTCCACACCACCGATGTTGTAGCCGGGGGCACTGGGGAAGTTTTCATCGGTGTTGTCGGTGGTGACAATCTGGGGCAGGAAAATGTCCCCGCTGGGAGCCAGCACGTCCACCACGCCAACACCGTAGTTACTGTAAGAAGCCACCCGCTCGTGGGCATTGCACGCCCCCACGCCAATGACCAGCTTATGCCCCTGGTTGTTGGTCAAACCAGCCAACACGGCGCTCGGCTCAAAGAGTTCCCCGTCATTGCCGGTGGGGAACACCACGACCATGCCGAACCCGTCGCGCCCGTCGGTAAAGGCCTCTTCCACGGCATTGCACACGACGCTCAGGACGGGGGTCCCCGGCTCGTCGGCCCAACTGTTGCAGTGCACGTCCACCCCGCGCTGCATGGCAAAATCAAAGGCATCGGCAATCTGCGAGGCGGACAAACCGTCGTCCGCTCCACGTGAGACGGTGAACCGCGCATCGGGGGCCACTCCGGCAATGCCTTTGCTGTTGAGCGGGGCGCAGATCAGCCCCATCATCGCCGTGCCGTGTCTTTCTTTCTCGGACACCGGATTGGCGGCGGTGTCCGAAACCGCGCCGGTGCGGGTATTGTGGCTGACGTTGGTATAGTTGGGGAGCAGGTCTTCGTGGAACACATCGCAAGCGTCGTCGAGCATCCCGACGACAACCCCCTCACCGTACTCGCCGGCTGTAAAAGCATCGGCGATATTGATGTCCGCCCCCAACACCCCGCCTTCCTGCCCGGTGTTGTCAAGATGCCATTGCAAATCAGCCAGAGGCTCGGTCTTCAGCGGGCTGAAGAACTCGTCGTCCCACTCAAACTGCGTCTTGATCATGGGTGAGATCAAGTCGGGATGGGCGTACACGGTGCGGGGGTCCTGGTGCATGTGGGCTGCCAGCTCGACCTCGTCGATCGCCGGATCGAGCGGTTCGAGAACGTAAGTCCCGCCAAGCCCGCCGACAGCCTGGATCAGCCGGGCACCGTAGTCCGCCGACAGGGCGGCGAGCGCATCTTCGCCAATACCCTCCGCGAGGCGGACGACCAGTCGCCCGCTACCAATATGCGGCAGACCATCGGCATGAAACCGATACACGCGTCGAACCGACTTCACCAGACCGCACTCTCGAGCCCGCACCCTGGTTTCGGCGTCGGCTCGGGCAACGCGCAGAATGGCAAAACGCCCATCCTCAGGCCCCCACGGCAGAGCCTCGACGCTGCCCAGCCCCAACATCTCGAACCGGGCGGCGGCGGCAGCGGGCGTATCGCCCGATAATAGCTCAAGGGCAAACTCGGTTTCCGAACGTTCGACGGGGTAGGCGTGGTTGTTCACATAACAGACCAGCGGCGCCGCCGAAACAATCGAGGACGCACCGGCAATCCCCACTGCCAGCAAACCCAACACCCAAACCTCTCGAACCCGATACCTGTCAAACCAACTGATGGTGCTCATGGCAACTTGAACCTCGCTTGGAATACCACCGCTTACACCTGTTTAGCGGGGACACGACCGGTGCTATTCTTGAAACAACCCAAAGTCTTGTCAAGGCGGGGCGTATGGATGCTCGAGACGTAGGGCGGGTTTCACCCGCCTTTCAGTCCAAAGTCCAAAGTCCCAAGTCCAAGGTCCCGCGGGTCTCTGACTTTGGACTTTGGACTTATTTTGCAATCCTGCTCTACGAAATCAGCCGGGCAGTGTCGCGGGCGATCATCAACTCCTCGTTGGTGGGGATGACCCAGATGGCGGTGCGGCTGGCGGCGGCACTGATCCGAAACGGCTCTTTGTTGCGGTGGCCGTTGAGACTGGTGTCCAGTTCGATGCCGAGCGGGCTGAGGTTGCTGATAATCTTCTCACGCATGAAGGCGGCATTTTCGCCGATTCCGCCGGTGAACACCACCGCGTCGCAGGCGCCCAACTCCGCCAGGAAAGCCCCGACGTATTTACGGGCCCGGTGGGCGAAAACGTCGATCGCCAACGCCGCGCGGCTGTTCCCAGCCTGAGCCGCCTCGGCAACGTCGCGCAGGTCTCGGGCTACGCCGCTGACGCCCAGCAACCCGCTTTTCTTCTCCAGGCCGGTGCGGACCTCCTCGACGCTCAAGCCCTGGCGGATCAGATGGAAGATGATCGCCGGATCGATGTCACCGCTCCGCGTGCCCATCACCAGCCCCTCCAGAGGGGTCAGGCCCATGGTCTGGTCGACGGCGTGGCCGGCACGGATGCACGACATGCTGCACCCGTTGCCCAGGTGCAAGGTGATCAGGTTTGGCAGAGGCTTGTCGAGTAGTTCGGCTGCACGCATGGCTACGTAGCGGTGGCTGGTGCCGTGGAATCCGTAGCGGCGGATACGGTACTTCTCGTACCACTCCTGCGGTAGGGCATAGTGGTAGGCACAGGGGGGCATGGTTTGGAAGTAGGCGGTGTCGAACACTGCCGCCTGCGGTTTTCCGGGCAGGATTTTCATGGCGGCTATCAGTCCCGCCAGGTTCGCCGGGTTGTGCAGCGGAGCCAGCGAAACGCATTCCTCGATGGTCGCCAGCACCTTATCGTCCACGATGACCGACTCGCTGAACGCCTCCCCACCGTGAACCACGCGGTGCCCGACCCCCGCCACCTCGTCCGGGCTGGACAGCGGAGCCGGATCGCCCACGGTGATCAGTAACTCGATCAAGCGGGCGACACCACGGTCCGCGTCGGGAATGGGTTCGGTCAACCGCGTTTCCACACCGTTGCACTGGTGGGTGATGTGGGATTGGGCTTCGCCCATCCGTTCGATCAAGCCGGTGGCGCATTCTGTCTGCCTGGCCATATCGTAGAGCTTGTACTTGATCGACGAGCTGCCGCTGTTGATGACGAGAATCTTCATGTAGTTATCACCTTTCGGAAAGCTGTCAGCTTTCAGCAAGAAGGCGGGTGGAACCCGCCCTACAACCCACGCCCAACGCCCGATCGGGTATCATTGATGCTCCAGTCGCCACACAGCGTTCTTGCAAAAGCCGCGTATTCGGCGTTTCCTTGGCACGCCTCATTTAATAAGACACGCGCATCAGGGTCTGATCGTGCAAACCGTGCCAATGCAACAAGTTTCCGTACCTGTTCCGAACGATACTTGCGCAGCCAATGTCGGTTTAGACCGAGGAGCTTTTCGGTTGTTTCGCCTCGTGTTGTTGTTCCGTATACGCTTGCTAGTTTTGTGTCCGGGTCGTATTGAAATCGGAAATGATCTGAAGGATTGTCATCACAAGGATTAACCAACGGCCCCCCGCCGGCCCTATCCGGAAATTGGCCCCCTTTGTGCTCCGCCCCATTGCACACACCACATGCCAACAGCAAATTCGACCATTCGAATGTAAGTTTCGGAAAGCGTGACTTCGGCCTGTAGTGTTCAATATGCCCGTAGTCCAGGTGGGTGATCCTGCTTTCACAGTAAGCACATTTGCCGCCAAACATGGTCACCAAAGTTGCCTTCACGTCGGAGTGCCTATACTTCTCTTTGGCTAGTTTCTTTTCCCTTTTTGTTTGTGCCTTTAAGAGTTTTTGCTTCCACTTTGCCCCATTTCGTTTAAGCGCCCCTGGTTCGGGCGGGCGTTTGACCTCGATCATCGCAGAGCCTTCTCCAAATAGGCCTCAATCTTCGCCTCATTGGAATCTTTCGGCGGAGGGCCACCGATGGGGCGTGCGGTTTTCATGAAGTCAAAAAGCTCCTGGAACTCGTCGTTTTCCGCGACGGACCGGCGTTTTCCCTTACGGGCCAGTTCGTCGTAACGGTCTATTTTACCCTGTGTTTGGGGCGAATAGGGGGATACTAATCCAAAGGCTTCGCTTTGGAGAATGCGATCAACATTCATCGCGGCGATGTTCTCAACCCTCTCGACGACGGAACTGCCGGAGTCCAAGTGAAAACGAAGGGTCAGGGCACCGTCGCCTGCACCGGCGGCGATCAACGGGCTGTGCGTCGCCACCACGAATTGAAGATTCGGAAATTGTTCGGCAAGCCAACCAGCAATGTCGCGTTGCCAGATCGGATGGAGATGAATATCCAACTCGTCGATAAGCACAATACCTTCTTCCTTTAGCGGATCGTCGCTTTTGGGATAGGCTGCGATCAATCGCCAGATCAGATCCCCCGCCAGTGCCAGGATGCTCCGATACCCGTCGCTCAGAGCAATGGTCGGGACGATCTGCCCATCGACGTTAAACAAAATTCGGCCTTCGGCGGTCACGCTGTCAAACCGGACCTCTGCGGGGAGGACCTTGTTGATTGCGAGGACCCCAAGTTCCTTTTGTCGTTGTGCCTCTGTGTCATTCTCCTTCACGATTCGGTAGTCGAGATAGACCATCCAGCGTTCGAATGCGGATAGCGGCTGGTCCTCGTCGAACTGCGTGGAAAAGTTGGTGAACCGCGCTTGTGCCTGGAGCGACGGAACGATGATCTGACTGGAGCGCGTCAGCCGACGAAATGCACCGTATCCAACCGCGAACCACCCGGTGCCTTTCGACGTCAAGGCGTTTTGACGCAACCAGGTTAAATGTCTAGCACCGGATTCCTGGATGGTGGGTTCGGTAAACGTTTTGTTGCGTATGGTGAGCTTTTGGCTCCCAGTCAGAAAAAAGGTGTAGCCGAAAGCGCGTGTCACCTTCTCCTTGCCGAACTGGCCTGGGTCGTTGTCTCCCTGATGGATGCGCACTGATATCTTCCCCGGCTTGTCTTCATTTCGCAGCCAGCCTACTGGGCGAGGCAAGAGCTTTTGTGCCCCCTCCGGGCCTGCCAGAAGCAACGCCAAAGCCTGAAGTGCGGTGCTCTTTCCGCCGCCGTTCTCGCTCAGGAACGTTACCCATCGATAATGCGATTCCCCCCTTGCGAACCTGATGGTCTGGTTCTCGAAACACCGGATGTTTTCGAGCTTGAGTTCTTCGATCCACATGGATTACTGCTCCTCGCCCGCAAGCCTGGTGAACAGACTTGGGCCATCGTCAAACCCACGTCGTCCCGTTCGCCGGGAATTTGCTCGGACACCGGCAGTAGATGGCAAATCGGCTGGATTGTCCAGTAGGGCGGGTTCCACCCGCCGTTATGGCATGGTGTGGCGGATGGAACATAATAGCCCCAGGTTAAGGCCGGGTGCCCCATCCCGTTCCGGATGCCTGCGAAGCAGGCATCCGGACGGGGTGGGGGACTGACGCGAACCAATCAGTACCGCGACCATAAGAGAGCGGCCATCCGTCCCCCACCCCGTTCGCCGGTCCTTCGGACCGGCGAAACGGGATGGGGCACCCACCACGCTCCAGTGGCGGGTGGAACCCGCCCTACACCTCTTGCCTCTTGCCTCTTGCCTTTTGCCTCTTACAACCCATCTGCCTGGATGGCGGTGATGGCACCTACGTAATAGATGTCGTCCACGCTGCACCCGCGTGAAAGATCGTTGATCGGTTTATTCATTCCTTGCATGACAGGCCCGACCGCCAAGGCCCCACTCATCCGCTGCACCGCCTTGTAGGCGATGTTGCCGGCGTCCAAATCGGGGAAGATAAACACATTGGCCTGCCCGGCGACGGGCGAGTCGGGCTGCTTGCGCTTGCCGATGTCCGGGTCGATGGCGGCGTCGTACTGCATCGGACCGTCCACCACAACGCCCGGATCACGCTCGTGGACCAGGGCGGTGGCTTCGGTCACCTTGTCCACGTCGTCACCAGCCCCGGAAGTGCCGGTCGAGTAGGACAACATCGCCACCCGCGGGTCCAGACCAAACGACCGGGCGGTGCGGGCGGCAGCCACGGCAATACCCGCCAGCTCCTGAGCGTTGGGACTGGGGATAATGGCGCAGTCGCCGTACACCAACACCCGATCCTTGAACACCATAAAGAAAACGCTCGAAGCAACGCCAACCTCAGGCCTCACACCGATGATCTGAAACGCCGGTCTGATGGTGTCCCCGGTGGCGTGAATCGCACCAGCCACCAGCCCGTCGGCCTCACCACACTGCACCATCACCGTCCCGTATTGGATGGGCGAGTTGTCCACCCATTGCATCGCGATCTCCTGGGTCATGCCGCCTCGTCGGTCCTTGCGAATCTCATAGACGATTTCGGCATATTGCTGCCGCTTTTCAGAAGTTGAAGGATCGATGATCGTCACGCCGTTCAGGGGCACGTTTTCCGACTTGGAGAAGGCCTGAATCTTCTCCGGGTTGCCGAGCAGAATCGGGCGAAGCACCTGACCTTGAGCCAACCGCGAAACCGCGCGGATCGTGCGGGCCTCCTCGCCCTCGGGGAAGACGATGGCTTTGTCCAGCTTTTTCGCCTTGGTGATGATCGTCTCCAGGAAGGAGCCCGCCCCCTTCGGTTTGGTGCCGACCAACTCCAGCGTGTCCCACAGCTTGCTTTCCTCCACGTTGTGCTGGACCGCGGCGACGGCGGCGTAAATCTTGTCGTCTTCGCCAGGCTGGATGCGAACGTCCAGCTTGCTTATCGCCCGGGCAGTGGTGTAGGTGTCCGTGCGCACCGCCAGGATAGGGAACTTGGGGCCGGTCTGGCTTTCGACCAGTTTGAGAATAGCCGGGTCCGGCTTCATCCCACCGGTCAGGATGAGTCCCGACACCCGGCGATGCTGCGGCGACATTTGTGCCAAAGTCACCGCCAACATGATATCGTGCCGGTCGCCGGGGGTGATGACCAGGGTATTGTCCACGTCCAGCCAACCGAGGAAATTCCTTGGCTCCATGGCAGCCACCCGAATCTTGGTGGCGATGTTGGGCAAAAACTCCTCCCCACTGAGCACTTGGCTGCGCAGGTCCCTGGCGATTTGCTCCAGGCGCGGCATGCTCAGGAACGGCAGGTCGGGGAGCACTCCGAAGACGGTGATGTCCTCTTTGTGCAAGGCTTCGATGTACCGTTCCCTGGCGGTCTCGAACTGGTCCCCCATGACGCGGTTGACCACCACCCCGATCAGCTCGCACCCTTTCTCCTCGAACGAGCGCCACGTGCCGATAATCGAGTTGGCCAAGGCATCCGGGCAAACCGGTTTGCCTTCCACGGAGGCACCCGCCACCAGCACCACCGGCGCCGCCAGCCGGGAGGCAATCGCGGCATTGATGTCCAGATCGAAGATGTTGAGGGATCGCTCGTGGCTGATGCCCTCCAGCACCACCAGGTCGCTGGCTCCTCGGATCGCGTCGTATGCGGTGCAGATGCGGTCGAGCATGGTGTTCTCCGCCCCGCGGGCCATCAACTCGCGAGCCTGCACCGTCGAAAGCGGGCACATATCACTGGAGTCGCAGGCCAGCCGGTAGGCCGACTTCACCACCGCCACATCCATATCCTTCGCCCCGTCGCCCACCGGCTTAAAGAAACCGATGCGGTCCACAATCCTGCTCAACATCCCCACCAATCCCAGGGCAATCACACTGCTGCCCGCATGGGCGTCAGCGGCGGAGATGTAAATCTTGTCAGCCATCTGCAAACTCCTCGCCCATCTTTTGGGCTGTGTCACCGAGCACGCCGGTGCGTCGCACTCCCGCGTCACCAGACGTAGCCGTGACCAACTATAGCAATTGTCGTGCCAGGATTGCCGTAGAATCGGGCGGAGTTGTAGGGCGGGTTCCACCCGCCTTTCTGGTGTGGAGCGGTGGGTGGAACCCACTCCACATCTCCGAATCCCTCATGTTGGGTATGGGTCAGGGTCCCCACGAATCGCGGATTCCCGCACAGCAAAAAATGGAAAATGGAAAATGGAAAATGAAGGATGTTGCCGTCGGGAGCATGCGAGGGTGTTTGGCGGCTGTAGGGCGGGTTCTACCCGCCTTCTTGGCATGGCGCGGCGGGTGGAACCCGCCCTACCTCTGCCCGAAACTCGGAACCCGCCCTACGATTCCCAACCGCAAAAGGCGGGTTCTTGCTCGAGGGCTTGCGCTTTGCCGATGGAATCGCGTGCGGCGATCAGATTGATGATCCGCCGTGCGAAGAGGTGGTAGTGTTCAGCAGTCCGCGCGGTCACCAGGTCGCCGTCCACCACGATGTCCTGATCCACGTAATCAGCTCCCATGTTCCGCACATCGCCCAGCAAATTGTTGTGCACCACCACCTTGCGACCACGCACCAGCTCGGGCGCCGGAGCCGCCAACCACATGCCGTGACAGATAATCCCCTTGATGATGTTCGGCTCCGCGAAGGCCTGCTTGAGAAACTGCGTTGCCGGCGGCAACTGGTGGATGTTTTCGGTATACCGCAGGTGGTCGGCGACCATGCCTGATGGGACGATGATAGCCGAGAAGCCCCGCAATGTTTCATCGTCCATATCCTCGAAGCTCTCGTGCACGTCGAAGGGGATGCGATGTTCCTGCCCTTTGAATCTCAGCACCGGCTGATCCCACATCCGCGTCACAAAGTGCACCTCAGCCCCCTCTTCCTCGAAGCGACGCTGGTAGTACCATATCTCCGGCTCGTAGTAGTTGTTCTCAAGCAGGATGGCTATTTTCTTGCCTTGCAGTTTCATCACGTATCTCGGTGCCCCACGGGTTTACAGACCGCCCAAAGACCGCCAGAAAGCCTGACCTGGTTTTCGGAACATCGTACTATTGCATCGGCATGGCAACTGGATCACTCCAGGATTTCCTGTCGGCGGTAGGGCGGGTTCCACCCGCCGTCGCCAAGTGACACGTAACGCCAGAGAAGGCGGGCGGAACCCGCCCTACAATTTCCCCATTCCTCTCGGCGGTGAATTAAATACGATTGCCACGCGGGGCCTGGAGTAAAATCATGTTGCGCACTTGCCCCGTGTTGCCTGCAAGAGCACAATGCCGACAAGGAAGGCGGGTAGAACCCGCCCTACAAGGAGATGGTGATGAGACAATTGATGATGCTCGGCGTTATTGCCGCAACGGTCGTGATGGTCGGCGGCTGTAGCAAGCGGCTGGTGTACCCGCAGGCCCACAAGGGCGAGGTGACGAACGTCTACCATGGCGTCGAAGTTGCAGACCCCTACCGTTGGCTCGAAGACCCCGACTCACCCGAGACCCGCGAGTGGATTGAAGCTCAGAATAAGCTGACCTTCGGATACCTGGAGCAAATCCCCACCCGCCCCAAGATCACCACACGGCTGACCAAGCTCTGGAACTACGAGAAATACAGCACCCCGGTCAAACGCGGCGGCAGATACTTCCACTACAAAAACGACGGCCTTCAGAACCAGTATGTGCTCTACACCGCAGAGTCGCTCGATAGTGAGCCGAAGGTGCTGATCGACCCCAACAAACTGTCCGAAGACGGGACGGTGTCCCTGGGCGGCGTGTCGGTCAGCAAGGACGGCAAGTTGATGGCCTACGGCCTGTCCACCGCCGGGTCCGATTGGCAGGAGTGGCATGTCCGCAACATTGATAGCGGGCGGGACTTCCCCGATCATCTCAAGTGGATCAAGTTCTCCAAAGCCTCTTGGACCAAGGACGGCAAGGGCTTCTTCTACAGCCGCTACGACGAGCCGGAAGAGGGAGCTGAACTCCAAGGCGTCAACCGCAGCCAAAAGGTCTTTCACCATCGCCTTGGAACCAGCCAGCCTGAGGACACCCTGGTCTACCAACGCCCCGACCAGGAGGAATGGGGATTCTATGCTTCGGTCACCGACGACGGGAACTACCTGATTATCTCGGTCACCCACGGAACCGAGCGCAAGAACGGTGTCTTCTACAAGGACCTCACCGCCGAAGCCGCGCCGGTGGTCGAGCTACTCAACAAATTCGACGCCGAGTACGACTTCATCGACAATGATGGCCCGCTTTTCTGGTTCCGCACCGACCTGGACGCCCCACGCGGGCGGGTGATCGCCATCGACACCCGCCGGCCTCAGCCCACCAATTGGCAAGAAGTTATCCCCCAAGGCAAGGATACTCTGCGCGGGGTCAATCTGCTCAACGACAGGTTTGTGGCGGCCTACCTCCACGACGCCCACAGCCAGGTGAAAATATTCGACTTAAACGGGAACCTGGTCCGCGAGGTTCACCTTCCCGGGCTGGGCAGTGTGGGAGGGTTCGCCGGGAAGCGAACCGACACCGAGACGTTCTACTCGTTCACCAGTTTCAGCACGCCGAGAGTAATCTATCGCTACGACATGGAGACAGGCAAAAGCACCCTCTACCGCCGTCCCAAGGTGGACTTCGATCCCGACGCCTATGAAACCAAACAGGTCTTCTATCATAGCAAGGACGGGACCCGTGTGCCGATGTTCATCACCCACAAGAAAGGCCTGAAGCTTGACGGCAACAACCCCACCTATCTTTATGGTTACGGCGGGTTCAATGCTGCCATGACCCCGTTCTTTTACGTCGGCAATCTGGTCTGGTTGGAGATGGGCGGCGTTTTCGCCATGCCCAACATCCGAGGCGGGGGCGAGTACGGCAAGGAATGGCACGAAGCCGGCATGAAGCTGAACCGTCAAAACGTCTTCGACGACTTCATCGCGGCAGCCCAATGGCTGATCGAGAACAAGTATACCTGTTCGCGGAAGCTGGCCATCGGGGGGGCGAGCAACGGCGGGTTGCTGGTGGCAGCTTGCATGGCCCAGCGCCCGGAGTTGTTTGGGGCGGTTCTGTCGGACGTCGGCGTGCTGGACATGCTCCGCTTCAACAAGTTCACCATCGGCTGGGCCTGGGAGTCCGACTATGGCTCACCACAGAACCCCGAGGAGTTCAAAGCTCTTTATGCCTATTCGCCGCTGCACAATCTCAAGCCCGGAACGCATTATCCCGCAATCATGCTCTCGACGGCGGACCATGACGACCGGGTGGTGCCGGCTCACAGTTTCAAGTTCACCGCAGCCTTACAGGCTGCCCAGGGCGGCCCGGCTTCGGTGCTGATCCGGATCGAGACCAAAGCCGGGCACGGCGCGGGCAAGCCCACCACCAAACGCATCGAGGAGCAGGCGGACCAATGGGCTTTTCTGGTGCGCAATCTGTCCTTCCCCCAGAAGAGCCCGTAGGGTAGTTGTTGGCACTACAGCGCAATGTTACTCAAACTCGTAGCGCAGGCATCCTGCCTGCCACCTTTTTGCAGGCTGGAAGCCTGCGCTACAAGTGACTTTGTGCTGTAGCCGCGCGATGCCCAAAAGGCGGGTAGAACCCGCCTTCATGGCTGAACGCCCAGCCGGGAGTGAAAAAGATGCCATATCCCAGCGTTTTTTTTGCCTTGACACCGCCGCGGGGGGGGAGATATTCTGGGTAAATAGAAGCTGAAGGCCCGTTCGAGCCGTCTCAAGTCCACAGCAAATATCTTGGAGTTGACGGCGGATGCTCGGAAGGGGACCAACGACAACTGATTGCTCGTAGCATAAGCTCGACAACTGCTGGTTGAGTGCTGAGGGTTTGTATAGGAGAGAGATGCCTTTGTGGCATGCTCTCTTTTTTTTGGTGGGGTGTCAAGGAGGCTTAACCCTTGAACCCTTTGGGAAACGAAAGGAGATACGAATGCGAACTACACGATTGGCAACCGCCGTTGCGCTGATGACATGCTTGGTCGTCCTAGCCCCTGCGCTCGCTGTTGATCACTACTGGAAAGTCAGTAGTGGCAATTGGAGCACCAGCTCAAACTGGACTAACGGCGAGCCCAGTTGGGCCACTTGGGACCAATATGCCTATGTCAACAACGGCGGGACGGCCCAAATCACAAACTCCGGTGAAGGCTGTAGCCATCTGTACGTCGGCTACGCTTCCGGCGATAGCGGCACCGTTCAAATGAGCGGCGGCTCGCTAACGTCACAGTACAAGATAATAGGCGAATCCGGCACGGGCACGTTCACGCAGACCGGTGGGACAAGCACGGTGGATTACTTCCTCTACATGGGCCACGACCCTGGCGGCAACGGGACGTATTTGCTGAACGGCGGTTCGTTGTCGGTGGCGTGGAGCGATTACATCGGCAGTGACTCCACCGGCACAGCCACGTTCACGCACACCGGTGGGACACATACGGTTGCCAAGGACCTGCTCCTCGCTTATGCGGGCAGCGCCACGTATTCGCTAAGCGACACCGGGCAATTGTCGGCGGATAACGAACGGATCGGTTACGGTGGCACGGGCACGTTCACGCAGACCGGTGGGACGAACACCGTCACCAGCGACTTCTCCATCGGCTACCAGTCCAGCTCCACCGGAAGATACACCATCTCCAACGGGCAGTTGAACGGTTCGAGCTGCAACGTGAACTACGGCACGTTCGAGATCACCGGCGACGACGCCGCCATCAACTTCAGCAGTTACACCCAGAACGGCACGGGCACGCTGGAATCCAAGCTGGACAGCGACGGGCTCAGCACGATCAACGTGACCGGAAGCGCCACGCTTTCGGGAACGTGGGACGTTATGGATCTTGGCGACACGCCTATGGACACTTTCGATGTTCTTGTGGCCGACGGCGGCATCACCGGCACTTTCGACACGGTCAACCTCCCGCCGAACTGGACCTGGGGCATTGACGATGGAACCACGCTGTGGGTCACGGTTCCCGAGCCCGCCACGCTGACGCTGCTGGCGCTCGGTGGGCTGGGGTTGCTGCGCCGCCGGAGATCATAAAGCCAGATCGGGTCTCCGACCCGACGCAGATGATGAGCTAAGTTTTGGCGCGGGGCTGCGTTGGTATCGGATGATGATGAGGTTGTTGCAACCGGTATCCCTTAATATGACAGCGCTAGGCCCGGCATAAATGCCGGGCCTAGCGCGACGGAATGCCGTGGAATTGTGGCACCATTTGAGTCCGTGCTATGTTGCATGATTTCCATCACCTTCGCTGGGGGCTCAGAAGAAGACATCTTATTAGCTCGTTGGACGGTTGCCCCGTCGTTCGCACTCCGGGCTCGGATCGGATATTCCCTCGCTTACGCTTCAGACTCGGATCCGCAGACGCCTTGTTGCCTTGTTGCCTCTTACCTCTTCACCACGGGTTTATTGAATGTTTACCTTCGACGATCGCCCGGGGGTATTTTTCAGGCAATCGCCGGTTGTCGGCTTCGAAACACCACCAACCCCACATTTTCAATTTTCCATTTCCCGAGAAAGGAGTGATATCAATCTGTCAGGTCGCTTGAATTCGATTCAGTGCCCCACCCGATCCTCCGATAATACCGGCGTTATTTGTCGGACGGTATGCCTGTTGTCTGTTGGCGACGGAGGACTTCTATGCGCGTGTTGCTGGTCAAGCCCGATAACCTTTCCGACCATATCCAGCCGTCACTGGGGCTTGGTTACCTCGCGCAGCAGATTCGACGCGACCATGACACGGACATCCTCGACTGCATCAAGACCGAGACAACCCCGGAACAACTCGGCAAAATAGTGGAAGTCACCCGCCCTGACGTGCTGGGTATTCAGTGCTACACTTTTGATATCGCCAACGTCAAGCGCATTCTCAAATCCGCCCGGGCGGTCGCGCCGAAAACCGTCACCGTGGTGGGCGGGGCACACATGTCCTCCGATCCGATGGGGGCGATGGGCAAGTTCGGCCCCGACCTGGACTTCGGGTTCGGCGGCGAGGGCGAGGAGAGCTTTCCCAGGTTCGTGGCGGCGCTCGAACAAGGGCGAAAGACGTTTGAGGATATTCCCGGAGTGATATGGAGACACCACGACGAGATCGTGGTAAACCCGCCAACCCTGGTGTCAGAGCTTGACACATTGGGGATGCCGGCACTGGACCTGCTCCGGCCGGACACCTACCCGGAATGCCAGCATGGGGCGTTTTACAAACAGTTCCCGATCTGCCCGATCATCACCACTCGCGGTTGCCCATGCTCCTGCACGTTTTGCTCCGCCCCGCTGCTTTCGGGCAAGCGGCTGCGGCACCATGGTATCGAGTATTTGCGCGAGTTGGTGTTGCGCCTTTACTATCGCTACGACATCCGCGAAATCCACATCGTGGACGACAACTTCACCATGGACCTGGGCTATGCCAAAAAGGTCATGCAAATGATCATCGAACTGGGTCTGGGTATCAGCCTGGCTTTGCCCAACGGTGTTCGCATGGACCGGCTTGACGACGAGCTGCTGGAGATGATGAAAGCCGCCGGGGTGTACGTGCTCTCGGTGGCGGTCGAGAGCGGCAACGACCAGGTGCTCAAGGCGATGGGGAAATCGACCACGGTGTCCAGGATACGTGCCGACGTGGCGCGGATTCGCCGGCATGGGCTCGATGTGGCGGGGTTCTTCATCATCGGCTTCCCCGGCGAGACCCGGGCCACTATCCAGGACACCATTCGCCTGTCCCGGGACCTGGGCCTCCTGCGAGCGAACTTTTTCACATACCTGCCTTTGCCGGGAACCCGCAGCTACGATGCACTGGTCCAATCCGGGGAGATCGAGAAGGTCGATTGGGACAACTTCCTGTTCATGACCGCGCCATATACGCCCCAAAGCATAAGCCGCAAAACGCTGCTGCGGATGAAGCAATGGGCGTTTCTGCGGTTTTACCTGCGGCCTAAGACGCTTCTCCGCAACGTCTTGGCCATTCGCTCGTGCCGTCACTTCAGGTTTTTGTTGCGGCGGTTCTATCACTGGGTTCTGATGGCACCGACCCCCGCCGGTGGCGTCATCCGGCAACAAAATTCTTGGGCGGCAAGGCCAAGCGTCTCCGACGACAGGCTGTCACAAGGCGATTTTGCTTCACAGACGGAAACATCTGCTGTGGTGTAAGATGGAGCTTGGCCATGCCACCCGCCATCTCTGCGTTCATGAAAAGCCCGGTTTAGTTTCCTTCGGAAATGATATCGGCGGTGAAGAGCAGGACCTTGGTCTCCGGGTCTTTCCAGGCGTCGGAAGCCAGCCCGGCTTTCATGGAACAACAGTTGGACAAGAACTCCTCGGCAGACCAGTTGCGTTCGCCGGCCACCTGCGGCAGAAAACAGCCCGAGGCAAATCCACGCTGAATCCAAATCCCGTGCTTGCCGATCTCCAATGCCTCTGGATGCTCGGTCGGATACGGTTCGGTGAGGATGGATATCTCGATGTGAATCTCGCCCATCTCAGCCGCCGTTATGGGATGGCCGGTAAACCGCGGGTCCTTGGCTGCCGACCGGGCGACCGACTCGATAGTATCCGCCAGGGTTTCTTTGGGGGCAAAGGCCCCCATACAGCCGCGCAACTGCCCGCGATTCCTCAGTGTGACAAATGCCCCGCCGTGGGATGAGTCGGGCAGATCGGAAGGCGTCTCAAACACCGAACCGGGCTCCAGCTCGGCTTGCACCACGCTACGGGCCAACGCGAGCAGCTTCTCGGCAGATGCTTTGTTCATATGTTGAACCTCACAACCGTTTATCGGATATGCGAAACAATAACATAATCCCCCGACAAAACCTGCCCTACGGTGGCTCATCGGTCTGGAGAGGTTTGAGAACCTCTCCACTGTCGATGTCAACAACCCGGTTGTACCGCGTCACCAAGGATTCGACGGTCGGCAGTTGGAACGCCCGATGGTTGGTGGTGAGTTCACCACGCTGTTGCCAACGCCGCACACTAAACTCGATCCAGGCTTTTGACATAGGCCAATCCACCCGAATCCGGTGGGGCAGTAGTGGGCTGGTGGCATCCGAGCGGCGATAGTCGCTCAAGCACGAACGCAACAGTTCGTTTCCGATCTCATCGTGAAACACCACCCGCTCAACCAGACGCGGGGGATAACGCGACAACCAGTACGATTTACGAATCATCCCTTGCCCGTCGAAATCGTAAGAGATAAACAGCAGCCGCTGGTAGTCCGACTCGATGAGCTGCACCGGGCCGTTGATTCCGGTGGTGCTTTCCGGGAGGGAGTTGAGCCCCAGGGCTTCGATCATCCAGTCGGGACGAATGGGCAAGTCGGTCTCGCGTTCGTTTTCGGGGGTGGCATGTCGCCCGAATCGAAAGGTGTCTTCATCTCGCTCGGCGTGGGCCCAGAAAAAATCCGCGTTGGAGCCCAGCAGAAACTCGCTACGGCCTAGGGCGTTCTGCACGTCGAACCGCAGATGATGAGGGGGGATCAACAGCATCTTGCCGTGCAAGTCAAAACTTCTGGTCTGCCCCTGGTCATCGGGGAATCGGCCTCGAACCGACCCGGTGGCTTTGAGCCCGGTGGAAATCCGCGCCGTGTTCTCGTTGACCGTCTCGATGGCTTGATCCAACGCCAGGGGTTCGAGCGGCATCATGGTCGGGGGCGGAGGACAGCCTGCCGCCAACATCAACAGCCCCGTCAAAACCACACTGCTAACCCTCGCCAGGCTAATGCTCTTTAACATCCGCAGATTACGCAGATTACACAGATTTACGAGATGATGCCTGGGAGATAGCAAGGATTAGCCCGGATATTTCACC
>JAGLWJ010000504.1 GCA_023133475.1 Phycisphaerae bacterium
GCAACCCCTTGCGGAAATGGCGTCTGGCCCACCCCACTTCAGCCTCACTACTGGTTTCGAAGCGTCGGTCGGTAATCACGTGCACGCCCCGCCGGGTGATCAGGACCGCCGAGTCCTCGCCGCTGAATCCGGTCATGTAGTAGTGGTCCATACGGTTGGACACCAGAAGGGCGTCGATTTTCTTTTGAGCCAGGGCGGCACGACAGCGGTCGAGTCGGGTCTGGATGAACGGGGGCGGTCCAGCCTTGGTCTTCTTAGCCATGGTATACTCCTTCATTATGGCGGAATTGGGGGTCGAAAGTTATCCAACTGTAGGGCGGGTTCCACCCGCCATCTTGGCATGTCATGGCGGGTGGAACCCGCCCTACACATGTTCGTTCTCCATGCGTATGCCAAAGCACAAGAGTGGAAACCACCACGCGCCTGTGGTTTCCACATCAGGGCATCTTGGACGCACTTGTCCAGCTTGTCAAAGCCCCAGGTGGCATTCGGATGAGCCGCTCCCTTACTGTCGCGCTACTGATTGGGTTTTGGTTGCGGCTGAAATGACAATATCGACATATACCAAACGGTGATCGCTCGAGGGGTGTGGTTCGTCGATCAGGCGGTGGAGCGGATCGGACGGCGCCGGCCAGAAAATCCCCGCGCTGGCAACCTTTAGGCCCACTGACGGCAAGACGTAATCAATTCGGCCGAAACCGGCGGTTTTGAGTTTTGCCCAATTCGCCAGCCCATCACCCCCGGACCGGCACGGCTTGGGGTCCGTTATTCGCGGGGATCGTAACAATTGGTCGATGGCTGCCTGGCCATAGGGCTCCTCGTCCTTGTTCCGATCGGCGTTCAGGTCGCCCATGATCACAAACTGCGCATCAGACGGCAGCCCGCCACGAACACCCTGATCGTCCACCAGATATCCCGCCCGCTCACCACCGGCAACATAGTCAGCCATCAGGCGAATCTCATCAAAATTCCGGCGACCGTTGCGGTCCTCAGGCCCATCAAAGGCCGGCGGGGTCGGATGACAGGCCAGAATGTGAATCACCACCGGCTTATCGCCGTGCCCCGGCACATCGAGTTGCAGCGGCACGTCCCAGTGACTCTTGCTGCTGAGGCGGAAAACCGCAGCCTCGAGCGGAGCATACCATTTCGGTTTACCCCCGGTCCCGTCGGGCATCAGATTGCTCGGCATGTCTTTCCATTTGAGCTTCTGAAACGTGCGAACATGCTCACGGTCGATGGGGAATCGGCTGTACAACGCCATCCCGTATTGCCCTTCGTACCGTCCATATCCGAAGGCGTCCTCGGGGCCTATGGTTTTGCCGTCGTTGTTCAAGTCCAGCCCGGTGGGTAAGCCGGTGTTGACCGTCTCGAAGAAGATGTACGGGTAGTCGAGCGGCGGCTGCCTGTTCTGGGAGACCTTCAGGTAGCGTTCGAGGAAGAGGCCGGCGTTTTTGCGGTGTTGGGGGTCGAAGTCGATCTCGTTGATGAGCAGCACGTCCGGCTGCACCCGCTGGGCAATCTCTGCTGCCTTGCACAGTTGGAGATGTGCCCCCTTGCCGTCGTCCCTCACCCTCGCCAGCTTGGCGGAGTCGAGTTCCCACACGTTGAACGTGGCAAAGCGAACCCGCACGGAGGAGGAGGAAGCCGCAGACGGCGGTTTACCACAGCTTTCCGGAATGCACATGGCTAACACCAACCCGACGGTGAATATGACGGGCAGAGACCGCTGTTGAAACATGGCACCTGGTCCTCAACATAGCTCTTTCAAGAGCGGATTTTCTCGTAGCATACATGAGTTGTAGGGCGGGTTCCACCCGCCGTGAGATTGTAGGGCGGGTTCCACCCGCCGCCGGACATGAAAAAGGCGGGTGGAACCCGCCCTACATCTAATCCGCCGCGGATTTCGCGCTCTGGTAAAGTTGCCGGCCTAAGCGTCCGATAAGCCCAAGTGGTTATTGGATCAAGAACGAAAAACGCAACCGGTAGGAACACACATGGCAAAAAACGTTATCCTGTTGGGCAAGGGCAAACTGGCTATTCGCATCGCACAGTGGTTTCGCGGCAGTTCAGACTACACGCTGCAACTGGTGGTGCCGGTGATGCCGGAACCGCACTGGACCGACTCGCTGACAGAATGGTGCCTTGACTGGGACATATCGTATGTCGAGAGCGGGCATTACCAGGACATCCCCCACGTACGCACCGACGACTGGAGCATTGATCTGGTTTTTAGTGTGTTTTACGACAAAATCCTCCCCGCCTGGTTTATCGACAAAGCCGGGTGCGTGTTGAACCTGCACAATGGGCCACTCCCGCGATATCGCGGGGTATCGCCGATTAACTGGGCCCTCAAGAATGCTGAACACATGCACGGGGTGACCATCCATCAGATCACTCCTCGGATCGACGCCGGGCCCATCGTCGCCCAAATCCGGTACAGCATCTATCCCGACTTTGACGAGGTGATCGACGTGTACAACCGCGCCCTGGAATACGGCTACACTCTATTCGAGCAGACCATGCCGATCCTCGACCACATCACCCCCCGCCCGCAAGACGACACCCAGGCCATCTACTACAATCAACAGGAGAATGCCCACCTGGGCGAACGCCGCAACTTCACTCGGGCACAATCCCCAGACAGCATAGCCACTGCGGTGTGAAGAATCCTGATCTGGTGCTCTGTTGCTTATGAACGGATGGTTGGGTGTCGGGTGGCCCATGGCTCCTCGAAAGCTCCCGAACGTCGGGTCTACGGACCCGACCTACAAACTGAGCGGTGAGTGCCGGCTGATATCAACGCGACAAACCTTGCAATTTGGGCGATAATATAGTCTGGTGATGTGTCGGCAAAGTCGGCGCTACTCGAAATGAGGATGAAGCTGCATGTACCAGGCAAAACTGTTTTCAGTAATACCGGACATTCCCCCACAACTTTCGCGTTTGCGTGAGTTGGCCTATAACTTGTGGTGGACGTGGAATACCGATGCCGCCGCGTTGTTCGCCAGGCTCAATCGGAAGCTATGGGGGAACCTCAAGCACAATCCCGTTCGCCTGCTGGGCAAGCTCGACCAGAACACGCTGGATGCCGCAGCCAACGATGCGGCGTTTTTGGCGCACATGGACCGAGTTCTGGCGGCGTTGGACGCCTATCTAGGCCGTCAGACCTGGTGCGAATCCGAGCACCCCGAACTGACCGGCAAGCGGATCGCATACTTCTCGGCGGAGTTCGGGCTGCACGAGTCCATTCCGACGTATTCCGGCGGTTTGGGGGTGTTGGCCGGCGACCACCTGAAATCCGCCAGCGATCTGGGCGTGCCTCTGATCGGGGTGACCCTGCTGTACCGTCAGGGATACTTTTCGCAGTATCTTTCCAACGACGGTTGGCAATTCGAGGAATACCCCATCCTGGACCTGGACCATCTGCCTATTGAAGGTGTCCAGGATGAGCAGGGCAATCCGCTGAGGGTTTGGGTGGAAATTGGTGATCACAGTGTGGTTTCGCGCATCTGGAAGATCACCGTCGGGCGGGCCAAGCTGTATCTGTTGGATACCGATTGCCCGCAGAACAGCGCCGAGGACCGTTCGATCACCACTCGCCTGTATGCCGGCGACCAGGAAATGCGCATCAAGCAGGAGTTGATCCTGGGTATTGGTGGTTTTCGGGCCTTGGCGGCGATGGGCGAAGTCCCGGACGTTTGCCACATCAATGAGGGGCATTCCGCGTTTCTATCGCTGGAGCGCACACGCCGCCTGATCCAGGCCGACGAACTGACCTTCGAGGAGGCCCGCGAGGCGGTCGCTGCCTCGACTGTGTTTACCACTCATACTCCGGTTCCCGCGGGCATCGACACGTTCCCCACCGCGCTGACCGAGCGATACCTCAAACCCTTCGTCGAGGGGATGGGCGTGCCGATCGAATCCTTGATTCAGTTGGGGCAGGGTGGCTCGTACAGTCAGCACGCACCGTTTTCGATGGCGATGCTCGCGCTTTCATCTGCCCGCCATTCAAACGGGGTCAGTAAAATCCACGGGGAAGTGGCGCGGGAGATGTGGCAATCGGTTTGGCCCGGCACGCCGGTGGAGGAAATTCCCATTGCCTCTGTCACCAACGGCGTGCACATGATGAGTTGGCTGTCACAGGATATGACCCGTCTCTTCGAGCGTTACCTGGGGCCGCACTGGGCGGACAATCCCTTGGACCAATCCATTTGGGAGCGAATCACCGAGATTCCCGATGCCGAGTTGTGGCGTGTGCATGAGACTTTGCGTGGTCATCTGGTGGTTCGGACGCGGCAATACGTCAGGGTGCAACGCGAGCGGCGTGGTGCGCCGCCCTCGCAGATTGCCCAGGCGGACGAGTTGCTCAATCCCGAGGCTTTGACCATTGGATTTGCCCGGCGTTTTGCAGCCTACAAGCGTGCCACCCTCTTCCTGCGTGATGAAGCCCGCATCCTGCGATTGCTTCGCGACGAGGAACACCCCGTCCAGTTCGTGATTGCCGGAAAGGCCCATCCACGCGACAACATCGGCAAGGAGTTGATCAAGCACATCGTGCAGTTTGCCCGTCACGAAGGGGTCGGGCATCGCCTGGTGTTCATCGAGAATTACGACCTGGACATCGCTCGCTTTCTGGTCCAGGGCGTGGACGTGTGGCTTAACAACCCCGTCAAACCGCTCGAAGCCAGCGGGACCAGCGGCATGAAGGTGACACCCAACGGCGGAATCAACATGTCCGTGTTGGACGGTTGGTGGCCTGAAGCCTACGACGGGACCAACGGATGGATCATCGGAGACAACCGCACACACGACAGCGACGAACACCAGAACTATGTCGAGAGCGAATCCATTTACGAACTGCTCGAACGCGAGATCATCCCACTGTTCTACGACCAGGGCCCCGACGGTCTGCCACGCAAGTGGATCGCGCGGATGAAAGCCTCCATGCGCACCTGTGTGCCCCAATTCAGCGCCAATCGAATGGTGCGCGAATACACCGAAGGCATGTACATCCCGTCAGCCAGACGGTGGGACAAACTCGCTACCGACCAGTTCGAGGCGGTTCGCTCCTTGACCGCCTGGAAGTCAAAACTCCGCGCGCGTTGGGACAAGGTCAAAGTCGAGTCGTTCGAGACCACCAACGGAGCCGAACGAGTCGCGGGCACTGAGTTGTGTGTTGCCGCAAAGGTCCGTCTCGGCGACATCGCCCCCAAGGACGTGGCTGTCCAACTCTACTACGGTTCTGCCAACGCCGACGGAGTCATCTCGCAAGGCCGAACCGTACCTATGGAGTGCGATAAACCTGACGGCAAGGGCGTGTACACCTACAACGGTGCCCTGCGTTGTGAATCCACAGGCCAACATGCCTATACCGTCCGCGTGGTCCCTCACCACCACGACATTCACCATCCCTTCGAGATGGGGTTGGTGACCTGGGCCTGATCCGACGGGTGGCATGGCCAAGCGTCTCCGACGATAGGATGCCATAAGGTGACTCTGTTTCACAAACGGAGACATAGTCTGTGACGTAAGATGGAGCTTGGCCATGT
>JAGLWJ010000505.1 GCA_023133475.1 Phycisphaerae bacterium
GGGCCACTCGCAGTGGGTGGAACCTACCAGCGGACCGAGGCTGTCGTCGTTCCCGCCGAGTTGGTTGGCGATTATTGGGTCATTGCCATTACCGACACCGGCGATGCGGTGGATAACCAGTGGTTGCGCGATAACAACGCTACCATCTGTGGAACCGTCACCGTTAACGACACTTGGCCGCCCGAGACAACATTTACCTTCGGACCGGCTGATGGGGCTTTGTTGAATATCACAGAAGTGACGTTCGAGTGGGCAGGCACCGACAACTTTACGCCGGTCGGGGAGTTGGTTTATTCTTCGTGCTTCTGGGCGGAATGTGATCCTAGCGCCGGGCCTTTCAGCGTGGATACCTCCTATACCTTCCACGGCCTGGACGACGGGGTCGTGACCATTAAAGTGGTCAGCCGTGATCTGGCTGGGAATGTCGATCCTACGCCCGTGGTGCGGAGCTTCACCGTTGATCTGACGTCGCCGGAGATCATACAACAAACGCTCTTCGGCGAGGGGTATGTCCCTGTCGATCATGTCGATGTCACCTTCAGCGAAACAGTCAACGCCGGCACCTTCACCGCCGATGATGTCGAACTTGCCGGGCCTGGTGGGGCTATTGCAATCGACTCGCTGGTCGATCTGGGCGACAATGTCTGGCGGATTGGATTTGCTTCACAAGACAGCGAAGGGCAGTATACCGTCACCATTGGGCCTGAGATCGAAGACCTTGTCGGCAATGCGATGGAAGCTGCCTATGTGGGCAACTTTACTATCGTGCTGCCCGATCTGGAAGTCAACAACATTGCCATCCCGGCAGAGGCCCAGACCGAAGAGGAAATCGAGGTCGGCTGGACGGTGACAAATGCCGGCAGCGGGTCGGCTGCTCAGGAGTGGGAGGATTGCGTCTATCTCTCCGACGATAATGCCATCGGTGACGACACACCGCTGGGTTGCTTCACGCGACCCGTGGAACTTGCGTCCGATGAGCACTATGACACCTCGGCGATGGTGACTATCCCCGAGATGCTGCCTGAGGGTGACTGGTGGATCGTCGTGGTGACAGACGCCAATAACGCAATCGTCGAATCGGCTGAAGGCGTTACCAGCAACGGGCTGGTCAGTGACACGCCAATTGCTCTTACCCGGGCACCGCGGCCTGATTTGGTGGTGACCGGGCTGACCCCGCCGCCGAACATCCCGGCTGGCACGCTGGTCGAGGTGGTCTGGACCGTGACAAATATTGGCACTGCCCCGGCTGTCGGGCCTTGGAACGAAAGAATAGCCGGCTCGACCGATGACACCATCGGGGATGATAATGCCGGGGCAAATGAATACCGCTATGCCGGCATTCTCCAGCCGGGGGACAGCCTCGTGCGGATCGATACCTATCAGGTTCCCGATCCGGCACCGTCCGGCGACTTTTGGATCGTGGTCTGCGTCGATACCGCCGGCGAAATCCTCGAATTTGATGACGACAACAACTGCGCCATCGCGGAGGTGTGCATCGACTGCGAACAACCCGACCTGGTGGTGACAGATATTGTGGGCCCCGCGGAAGCGGCGGAGTTCATGAACGTCCAATGGACGGTCCGCAACGACGGCAACGAGACCGCATACGGGGTCTGGACGGATCAGGTATATCTTTCCGAGGACATGCAGGCCGGCGATGACATCCTTGTCGGGGAGTTTATGCAACTAGGCCCGCTGGCTGACGGGGTGAGCTACACGGGCGATGAACTCGTGCCCATCCCGGTGGACCTGGAAGGAACTTATTATTTAGTGGTCTTGACCGACGCGCTCAATGATCTGCCCGAACCAGGCGGCGAGGGCAATAACTCGCTGGTGAGCAGCAACGGCGTGGTCATCAACCAGGCGGATCTGCCGGACCTGGTGGTTACCGGGCTGACCGCCCCGGCTGAGGGCGTGACCGGTGAACTGGTCGACGTGAGTTGGGCGGTGGCTAACAACGGCGAGTTGGCTGCCGATGGTTCGTGGATCGACCGGGTGTATCTCTCAGCCGACGACCAGCTTGATGCCGGTGACGAGATTATGGCACTGTTCGCCCCGCCGGGCCTGCTGGACCCCACCGAGTCGTATCCCGGCTCGGTGCAGTTTGCATTGCCCGATGAGCCCGGGAGCTACTGGGTGATCGTCCACACCGACGCCAACGACAATATCGAGGAGGGGCTTGACGACAACAACAATGTGTATGTGGCAGGTGTCGCCACGGTGGTGAATCCGGCTCCGCGCCCGGACCTTGTCATGGTGGAGGTGATCGCAGCAGCCGGCGGCGAGGCTGGTGGTGAAGTGCCTGTCCAATGGACGGTCCGCAACGACGGCAATGCCGAGGCGGCCGGCGGCTGGTTTGATCGGGTGTATGTCTCCACCGACGCCGTGCCGGGTGACGATCTGCAGTTGGCTGAGTTTGAGCGGGTTGACCCGCTCGACTTCGGTGAGCAGTACATCCGGCAGGAAAATGTGACGGTCCCGTTCACCTTTGAAGGCGAGTACTACTTCCTTGTAGTGACCGACGCTCACGACGAGATCGACGAAGGTGCGGACGCCGGCATCAACTTCGGCTTCACCAGCGAGTCCACGCTGATCAGCCAACCGGACCTCCCGGACCTTACGGTGACGGCGATCAACGCTTCGACCAGCGGGTTCACTTCGCAGAGCATCGAGTTGACCTGGGAGGTGAGCAACATCGGTGAGTGGCCGGCGTTTGGTGATTGGAAGGATCGGCTGTACGTCTCGACGGACGATCAGTGGGACGTCGGCGACGTTCAGCTCGGCTTCTCGGACATCGACGGCCCCTTGGCTGACGGTGCGAGTTACGTGGCTGGTGGCGATTATGTGCTTCCGGCCGAGGCGGGCACGTACTGGTTCATCGTGATCACCAACTCCGACGGCGACGTCGAGGAAGGCACCGATCTGGTTAACAACACTTACGTTTCACCGTCCGCGATCACCTTGGTGTACATGCCTCGCCCGGACTTGCAGGTGACCAGCGTTGAGCCGCCGGCTACGGAGGTTTCCGGTGAGCCGGTGGAGGTCACCTGGACGGTGGCCAACACCAGCACTGACACCGTGGCGACCGGCCCGTGGTACGAGCGCCTCTACATCTCGCCCAACGCGCAGATCGGCAACGACTCGCTGGTGGCGAACATATTTTATGATGAAACGCTTCAACCGGGCGAGAGTGTGGTGCGGCACCACGATTTGACGACTCCGTACATGCCAGAGGGATACTACCTGGTGGTGTGTGTTGATGCGGCTTCGGACGTGATTGAGACCAACGAGGACAACAACTGCGCGATCGCCGCCACCGCGTCGCAGATAGAATTGCCGGACCTGGTGGTCTCGGGCGTGGTCGCCCCCGCGGATGCCACGGCTGATGGTACGGTGCAGGTGAGCTGGACGCTGACCAACGCCGGCGGTGCGACGACTTACCCGTTCCACTGGATTGACGCGG
>JAGLWJ010000506.1 GCA_023133475.1 Phycisphaerae bacterium
CGCTGAGGGTTTCCGTGCCCACGTTGATGATTGACCAGTAATGCACGTCGCTGCATTCGTCCAGGATCGCGCCCCAGTCATAATCGTCCAGGTCTTCGCAGTTGATGCCCGGCCCCGTTCCAGTGCCGTCCAGGGCTAGATCGCAGGGGTTCTCATCTGCGTCGTTGCTGTTGATGCGCAGCGTGGCGCTCTTCGCCCCGCCGGATGTGGGACGGAACTGCACGCCGACCGTCAGGCTCTGATCCGGATCGAGTGCAAAGGCGCCCCCGCCCCGCGTGAACTCGAACTCGTCGGCATCCGCGCCCTCCAGCCCGCTGGTGCCGATCAGCGCAGTCGTACCTTCGTTGGTCACCGTCCAGGTGTACTCCAAGCCGCACGTGCCGGCATCCACTTCGCCGAAATCAAAGCCGGTCAAGTCTTCGCAGTTGATGTCCGGGCCTGTCCCGGTGCCGTCCAAGGCCAGATCGCAGGGATTCTCATCGGGGTCGTTGCTCCAGATGCGCAGCGTGGCGGCCTTTGCGCCGGTTGACGTGGGACAGAAGCGCACGCCGACAATGCGGCTTTCGTCAGCTTCGAGCGTGAAAGCGCCGCCGCCCTGCGTAAACTCGAACTCGCCCGCGTCCGCGTCCTCCAGCGTGATGCTGCCGGTCAACTGGCCACCGCCCTCGTTGGTCACCGTCCAGGTGTGCTCGGAGCTGCACGTTCCGGCATCCACCGCGCCGAAATCAAAGTCCGTCAGATCTTCACAGTTGATGTCCGGCTGCGCATCCTCCGGCCCTATGGTCATGAACGATGATGGATCATTCATGGTCCTGTATGATGTGTCTGTCCACGCATCGGATCTTTTTATATTCGACAGTCGCACTTCGTCCATCATTCCATCAAGACCTATATGTGGTGCTAGATGGCTTTCACCCAGATATATAAGCGAATATGCAAAATCCTGCAATGATGTCGCAGTAGCTGTCCCTTGTGATGTCGCATCAATTCTGAAGTTCTGCGAACCTTCTTCCCAACCAATGGATACATACTTTTGACTAGCCATATTCGCACTTCCCGATATATTCCAATACCCGGGCAACGCGCTCTCGCTATAGAACCCAAACGCACTGCCATCGCAATACAAAGTAATGAAGCCTCCTGACGCAGGGCGGTCGTAATAGTAACCCGTTGGAGCGTTGTCATCCTGTGTTGTCCACATTTCTACCGTACCGCTCAGCGGCGTATGGCAACCTTCAGGCATTGAGATGTAGTCTGCTGTTCCATCAAAATCCTGGCCGTAGCCAACTTGGGACAGTACTTGTGTGGGCAAATCACCTCCTTGATAGGTCCCATGATTGTTGTTCATTGTGGAATCATAACACACTGAGCCTGCACTCTCGTCCAAATGGTAAACACCAAGATAGCTGGCATCCCACACGGCTGTCGCTTCTTGCTGATCTGGAGCAACTGGGTTGCCATAATACAGATACAACGTTGTATCCACACTAGAACTCAGGACAGGGACATTAACCCATGCAATAAGCTTCCCAGTCCCGTTATTATAGAGTTCTATCTCATGATTCAATTTAATTCCCGAGTAGTCAATGAATGCGAAATCGTCACCGTTCGGCTGCGCGTGGCCCGGGAAATCAGTGGATGTATGAGAGACGAGAACCGGGAAACCCGCAAGATAGCCACCACCGCTCACCTGCGTGTGATCAATGACAATCTCCTTGCGGTACTGCCAAGCAGAATTCCACCAGGGCGGGTCGGCCGTGGCGTTAGGAACGGCCACGAAGAGAATGGCGGCCGCGGCGATGGGCCAGAGCATCGTCCGGGCGCCGGTGCGGATCGTGCCCGTGGCTGTGCGCGGAGCAGGGCGGAATGCGGCAGTGTTGAAGATATTCTGGGTTACTCGCTCTTTCATGATTGGGTCCTCCGTCAGGGTATGGTGTTGTCCCTGGTATTTATGTCTCCGATGGCACTGGGGCCGCACAGGTGCGGCCACCAAACGGTATCCGTGGGGTGCATGACACTTCCGGCGGGCGAATAGCCCCGGAGGGGCGTGGGTCCTTAGAGGGTGTTTAAGAAGCCCGTACCGCCGGCTTCCAGCCGGCAATTCTGCCCGCGAGGCCGGCAGGATGCCGGCGGTACAAGAGGCGAACGATCTTTTCAAACACCCTCTTAGCCACGGGCGTAAGCCCGTGGTGCAAGAAACAGTTCCCCCAAGCCCCGGCAGGGGCGACGGACTGCTGCCCGCAGAGGAAATCTTCCGCCCCGCTGGGGCTTGGGTTCTCACGCCCCCCTGTTTCCACGGGCTTACGCCCGTGGCTATTAACCTTCGCCCCTGCCGGGGCTGAAGACACAACCCGCCGAAACTGTCACGAACCCGTGTCCGTGCGGTTTCACGCCTCTTAGAGCAGAGCCGACGGCTCACCAGGAGGTTCGCCCTCCCAAGGGCGTCGCCGGCAGCCCGCATAATAAAGGATGTAGGTCGGGTCCGCAGACCCGACGTTCGGGATTCCCAACGGCACCGCCGGGGGATGTCGGGTCTGCGGACCCGACCTACGGAACTGATGGACGCCACCGCTGTCGGCACGTAGAATAATGAGGATGACGAAGCTGGAATCCATCTTGCGCGAAGCACGCCTGCTGCCGCCCGAGGAACTGGCCGGGCTTCTGGCTGCTCTGCTGGAGCAAAGTACCCGTGACAGCGAGGTCGAGGAGACCCTGGCCGGACAACGCGGCTTGGCAGCCTGGACCGAATCGGCCCGCCGAGAAGACTGGTCGGAGTTCTATCCGGACAGCCTGCGCAACGGCAGAGGGTCATCGACGTGACGCGTGGGGAAGCATGGTGGGCAGAACTGGCCGGGGACGCCGGCTTTCGGCCAGTGGTCGTGGTCTCGCGGGCGGCAGGTCTCGAAGGTCGGCGTAACGTGACGATCGCCGAGGTAACGCGCGTCGTGCGGTCTTTGCCGTGCGAGGTGCCCTTGTCCAGTAGGGACGGTATGCCGACGGAATGCGTCGTCAACACCGACAACCTGCATACGATCCCCCGCAATCGCCTACGACAGTTCATCACTATGCTCTCCCCGGAGAAGCTGTTCGTGCTGGGGCAGGCCTTGCGATATTCGCTGGATATTGAATAGAAATCCGCCATATCCCAACCGCCTATCCTAAGAAATCCTCCGCCCCGCTGGGGCTTGGGTTCTCACGCCTCTCTGTTTCCACGGGCTCACGCCCGTGGCTATTAACCTTCGCCCCTACCGGGGCTGAAGGCACAACCCGCCGAAACTTCAGGTGGGCGAATAGCCCCGGAGGGGCGTGGGTCCTTAGCCACGGGCGTAAGCCCGTGGTGCAAGGAACCCGTTCCCCCAAGCCCCGGCAGGGGCGACGGACTGCTGCCCACAAAGGAAATCCTCCGCCCCGCTGGGGCTTTGGGTTCTCACGCCCCCCTGTTTCCTTCCACGGGCTTACGTCCGTGGCTATTAACCTTCGCCCCTACCGGGGCTGAAGGCACAACCCGCCGAAACTGTCACGGACCCGTGTCCGTGCGGTTTCACGCCACCTACTCGATGGCGAAAAACTGGATACTCTGATTCTCCGCCTCGGTCGCGGGGCTGACCAGAATCCTGACCCTGCCCTTCCCCGCGCCGACGCCGTCCTGTATATGCTTCAGCACGCGGCTTGGCTCGCCGACTGCGACGACATACCAGCCTGGCTGAAGCCCGTCGATCCGCCACAGGCCCCACGTGCCGCTCGTGGTGCGCCACGCCGGCTGATGTGCGGGTGCTGTGAATGCCACATGATCCGGCATGAGCGCCGCGTGTGCGACGATTTCGGTCGGAGACGCCGCCGGCTTGAGCCGCATCACCCGGATACGCACCCCCTCCAGGCCGCTGCCGAGCGGGTTGTCCAGGTCGGTGTAGACCGCACCGCCGATCGTGAACGTGCCGTCGGCTCGCTTATCAGCTTCACCTCGGCTGTCTCCGGGCCCGCCACGCCCACCGTCGCAATCGCCGAAGTAGACGCAATCGACGAAGCACTGCACGTCGCCGATGATGCTGAGGAACCCGCTGAGGTTGCAGTCGCCGGGGCACAGGCAGCCCGGCCCCGGGCAATAGCAGTCAGCGAAGTACACACAGTCCACAAACGGCGGCACCTCGCCGATGATGCTGATGAAGCCGTCGTAGTTCATATCCCACGGCAGCCAGCCGTCGACCGGGCAGGCGACCGTCAGCACAGCCGGCACCTCCCGCGGATCATTGCCGGCTCCCGGTGCGGAGATCGTGATCGTCCCCCAGTGTTGCCCAGCCGGCAGTGCCGCCGAGTCATAATGCACGGTGACGGTGGCAGGCTGATCGGTCAGCGGCTCTCCGGGCCACTCGCACCACAGCCAGTCGGCATCATCGGTGATCTCATACGTCAGTTCCGTGCCGGGCGGCCCGCAGTTCCAAAGCTCGAACGACTCATCCGGGGCGATCTCGCCGTATTCGCACGTGTTTGTCAGCGTTGCGCCGTCCTCGCAGATTGCCGGCTGATCTGTAACCGTCAGCGTGACGTCGATGGTTTGCGGCGTGTTGCCGGCATCGGGATCGTTGATCGTGATGGTGGCTTGGTGCTCACCACAGTCGAGCGACGACGATCCGTTGTAGTGCACGATGATAGTGTCGGTCTCGCCCGCCGACGTCTCTTCCGACGGATCGAACGACAGCCACGTCTCGCTGCACTCGATGTAGTATGACAGCAGCGTGCCGGGCAGCCCGACGTTCCACACGTCGAAGGCCTGGCCCGAGGCAATCTCGCCATAGCCACAGGTGTTCACCAGTGTGGCTGGTGATCTGCCGATGAGCGGATCGCAGGCGTCCAGGGCACCGTTGCTGTTCGTGTCGCTCCACTCGCAGCCGTCGGGAATGCCGTTTGAGTTGCAGTCATCGTCCATGTGCCCGTGTGGCGAGTCGAAGTGGGCGACCAGGTGCACGTAGCGTGCGGTGCCCATGTTGATGGTGAGCGGGTTGTCCGACTCGTGGCCGGTCGGCACGTCACCGGACCAGTAGTCGAACTCGCACAAGCCGTTGGTCGTCGCGGCCAGCACAACATCGCCATTGAGCGGGCACCACACCAGATCGGGGTTGCGGCCGACATCGCCACTGCCGGCTGGGTCCACAGTGATGTGCAGATACCCCACGTCGGCGTCCGGGTTCATCACCTCCAGCAGTTGGTTGCCGACCGCATCGTACTCATAGTGGATCCACGCCCCGTCATCGTAGGTAACGTCGATCAGGCGATGCAGTTCGTCGTACTGATAGGTGATAGTCTCTGCCGACGCGTGGCTGATACCCAGTATGCACACAGTCGTCAGTGCAAGAGCCTGTGTTAGCCTATAGGTCATGGCTTTGCTCCTGTGGTCTGTTGATTACTCTGATTCGCGCCGCCAGCGATCGCGCTGCCAGCTCCTGCTGGGTGCCATGCCCACGCTTGCGTGGCCATGTATTGCGTAAGAATGTTCTGGACAACCCTGGCACGTTTGATCTTTCCATCACGTTATCTGCCCTCTGCATGGCCACGTAAACGTGGACCATGCTACCCGCCAACCTACGGTCCACCGTAGGGAGTTGCATGATAGGAAGTATGAAACGTATTCTTGGGAATAGCCGTGACTGACCCGAAGTCCATATAGTGCTGTTCATCCCAGCTCAGCTTACCCGTGTCAGTCGAATAGATGTCGGTGTAGACATGTTGCTCAGGTCCCGTTTGCTTGTAGGCCCCTTCTAGACCAATGTCCGCAGGGCCGGGGATCGGGCTGCCCGGGGTGAAAGACACCGCAGCCCACACGAGCAATCCTATGCCTGAGGCGTTGTCGGCTACTGCCTTCAAGCCCCTCCCGATTTTCTCCATGTTTCTATCATGCCGACGTTTGATTTCTGCCATGGTTTTATCATGCCGCCGCTTGTATTCTCTTGCGAAGGCGACAGTTTGCTTAACCCGCTTCTTGCCGGCCCTTTTGACCGCGTGCTTCACAACCCTCGCTGCATTTACAGTCCGCCGGCCCGTCCTCGCTGCCTTCTTGATTACGTGCTTCACGATCGGGGGAGTAAACGGACTTCGGATTACGGACCTGACGACGGGCTTGACGACGCGCTTGACAACGTTTCTGGCGACGCGACGCGCTCTCTTTGCCATTGCTCGGAAGAAGCCAAAGAACTCGCCATCGGGGTCCACCAGCAAGACGGGATTGTCCAACCCGTACACATACCGGTTCAGCTCAAGGGGGTTGGTCAACGCCCCTTCCACCGGGTCCTTCCCCAGGAACCGCCCCGTATCCGGGTCGTAGAACCGCGCCCGCATGAAGTACAGGCCGTCGTTTTCGACCATGACGCCCAGACCGCCGACGAATGTGAAGGGATTGGGCGTCGTACCCTCGTGGCCGGCGGGCAGGCCAAAGGGGTCGTACGCGTAGCGGTCCACCACAGTCCCGGCTGCGTTGGTCAGGGCCACGACGTTCCCCAGATCGTTGGTGTGGTAATAGCGCAGCGTGTTCCCGGCGTCGATTCGGGCCACTAGCGTCGGGCCGTGGATGTAGTACGCGATGACGTTGCCAGCGACATCGGTCTCACACAGTACGTTACTCAGGGACAGGCCGCAGTCGAGCACGTAGCGGGTGGCTACGCCGTTGTCCACGCGGGCGATGCGGTTGCCGTCGCCGTCGTAGACGTGCTCCACGAAGTCGATGCCGCCGGTGGTCTGCAAGGTCAGGCGATCCTCGTCGTCGTAGGTGAAGTCCGTCGTCTCACTATTGATCGTCCGCGACACGAGATTGCCGTTGTTGTCGTACGCATACGTGCCCTCGCTGGACTCGGTCAGCCGGTTGTCGCTGTCATACTCATAGGTGACGAACCGCGCCGGGATGACCGGGGCGAGCGTGTTCGTTTCGGTCGACGTCAGGGGCGAACCCACGCCGTCGCGGGTCCACTCGAAGCCCAGCACCGGCGTTTCGCCGAGCGTGGTGTTCAGGCCCGTCAGGCGCCCGCTGTTGTCGTAGCCGTGAGTCTCCAGCACGCCGTTGGGGAACGTGACCGTCGCCACCCGCAGACCGTTGTAGGTGTATTGCGTGGCCCGGTCGGCCCAGTCGGTGATGGAAGTCAGGCGATTGGCTGTGTCGTAGCCGTAGGTCAGTTCTTTGCCGGGGTCGCCGGGGTGCAGGCCGGGATATGTCAGCCGAATGCGGTTGCCGCCCGGGTCGTATGCGTAATCCACCCGCTTGCCGTAGGCGTCCACGGTGGAGACCAGCCGGTTCAGCTCGTCGTAGCCGAACAGGCTGGTGCCGTTCGGGTCGGTCATGCTCGTCCGGTTCCCGTTGTTGTCGTGGATGTAGGTCACCGACGTGCCGTCGGGATAGCTTATGGCTGTGCGGCGATTCTCCGCGTCGTATGTCAGGGTCGTGGTCGGCCCGGCGGGCTGATCGTTGGCATCGCGGACCCAAGTCTGATTGCTGACGGCGTCGTAACCATATGTATAGTAGTTGCCAATGCCGTCCTCAGCCCGAGTCAGCCGATTCAGGTCGTCGTACTGGCGGATGCTGATGGTGTGGCTGTTGGCGTCCAGGATCGTAAGCAGGTTGCCGTTGGTGTCGTAGGTGTAGGCTGTGCTGCCGCCGGCGGCGTCCAGCACCCCCGTTAGCCGCCCGAGGGTGTCGTAGGTGAACTGGGTCGGCTGATCGGTGGCATCAATGGTGCGCGTGACGCGGCTCAGCTTGTCGTACTCGGTGTGCCAGGTGTTGGGTGGGTCCAGGCCGTCGCGTTTCAACGTGCGGCGGTGCAGCTTGTCGTATTCGTAGGTTATGGTGATGCTGGAGGGATCGGTCGCGGTGAGCACGTTGCCGTGCGCGTCGCGGGTGAAAGACGAGACGTTGTTCTCCGGGTCGCGCACCTCGGTCAGCCGGTTGGCGTCGTCGTAAGTGTATTGCGTGCACTGAGTTTCCAGGTTGCCGTTGGCGTCGGCCATCTTCTCCTTGCGGTCGAGGTCGTCGTATGCGTAGCGGGTGATGCGCCCCAGCGGCTGATGCACCGCGAGTAGGTTGCTGTTCCCGTCGTAGTCGTAGGTCGCGGTGTGGCTGGGATCCTCGGGTCCGGAACCATTGCCATTGGTTGCCCACTTCCGATTGCCGATCTCGTCATAGCCGGACCACCGGACGATGCGATGGGGCGATTCGCCCACCGGTGGGCCGGTGGCCTGGGTCAGACGGTCGGCGGCGTCGTAGACGTAGTCCGTCGTGAAATCGGGGTCTTGCGCAACGCTGCCGCGTCCGTCAGTGACCCAGATGCGCCGCCAGAGCGAGTCGTAGCCGTACCGGGTGGTGTTTCCCGCCCTGTCGATGGAGTAGTCGAGCAGGCCCTCCGCCGTGTAGTGCCATTGCCGCGTGTTGCCGCGATGGTCGGTTTCGGTCAGGGGCTGGCCGAAGCCGTTGTACGTCCAGACTTTCTCCACGAACGATGTGGCGGGGGGCACTGTCAGGTAGCGTCTCGCGGTCAGCCGATTGCCGTGGGCGTCGTACGTCCACTCCGTCACATGCCCGAGGGCGTCGGTCTTGCGGGTCGGCAGGTACGGGAAACGCGAGTCGGTGTACTCGATCGTCGTTGTTCCGCCGTCGTTCGGATCGGCTGGGTCGTCCGGCGCGGTGATCGAGGTCACATTCCCGTGGTCATCATAGGCGTAATTCGTCGTGTTCCCGTTGTGGTCGGTGGCGGATTCCCGGTTGAAGTTCTCATCGTAGGTGTACACCACCTCGTGGCCGAGCGGGTCCTGCCCGGTCGTCTGGCGTTTGTAGACCATCTCAGATTTGTGCAGCCAGTGCAAGTCCCGGGCGCCCAGCGACCGTGTGATCTCGGTCTCGCCGGCCCTATACTGGAGTTTCGTTATCTTGTCGTTGCCATCCTTGTATTCGATGACCTGCCCCGTCCCGTCGGGGGCGTAGGTGTTGGTAATGACGGTGACGTCCCGCTGGTCCTCGACGGTGGCCAGGTAGTCGTTCGTGTCGTAGCCATAGTCGATGTACCGCCCCAGCACGTCCGTGACCCGCGTCAGTCGCCCGCTGGTATAGGCGAAATGGACGACCCGCGGCGGCACGACGAAGCCCGCCGTCACGCTGGTCAGCGGGCCGTCCCCGTCGTAGTTGAAGCCCAGCACACGGCTGGCTGGATCGGTCACGGTAGTAACCTGCCGCGTATGCACCGGGTCGTAGGCGATCGTCGTGGTGTTGGAGTTCTTGTCGGCGATGCTCGCGAGGCGTCCGATGTTGTCGAAGCGATACACATCGAGGTTCGTGCGCGTGACGATCCATTCGCCACCGGTGTGTTCGAGCTTATCGTGCAGGTCTTTGGTGGCCGGTTTCCAGTCGTCCCCGTCCGGCTCCCAGAACGTGACTTGGCCATTGGCCCAGGTCACGGACGTGAAGGGGTGAGTGGGAGGGTTGGGAAGGGTGAGGTCGATGTGGTAGGAGTGCCGCCACCCGATCCCCACCGGCCCCGTGGCGCG
>JAGLWJ010000507.1 GCA_023133475.1 Phycisphaerae bacterium
CGGGAGCCCCGGCCACCGCCAGCCCAGGAAGCAGGTTAGTTGTAAACTTCCGCTAGAATCCCGCGACCTCCCTTGATCGTCGTGAAATGAAAGGCAAATCTGTCTTGAGGGTTTATACCGGCGCGGAACTGCTTCATGAAGCCATATGCTTCGCTTGCCCTATATCCTTGAAGGCGCAATGCCTTGTACTCAAGATACGCGGCTTCTCTACTGGCAGTGGACGACAACACCCGTGTAGAGAGCGTCCTGGTGCCAACTCTTCCTCCTACGCCCAGCAAGTGAGCTGCCGGGGCCACTTCCAGGGCGGTGAACACGCCGCTCGCCACACGGAAGCGCCCAGGCACGGACACTTCCCGGCCGACATCTTCGTCGGTCAATGCCATCATCGCCGGACCGGCGATGAACGTCATCGGCTCAAACGAACCGATCAGCCCCTCCAGCCGCTCCTGCTCCTGCTGCATCATGCTTTCGACTGAGCGGCCCAGTTCCTCTCCCAACGAGCGTTTGACCGGCTTTCCGGTGTAACGGTCAATCGCCACCGCGTTGAGCCGGACAAAGGATTCATAATCGCTTCGATCCGCGATGTTTTTGGACCACCATTCGACCTGCTTCAGGGTCAGCACGTAGGTGTAGCCCTTGCCCTCCACGTCCTCGTCGTAGACGACGAACTTCTCCCCGTTGAGGTAACGGTAGCTGCCTACCGAAAACTCGCTGGTAATGCCCGCAAAGAACAAGATGCGCTGATAGAACACTTCATCGCCGTTGTTCCACCCCGAAGCCAGTTTGGTGTATTTCCCTTTGGGGTCGGTGAATCGAGTTGCATTTCCTCGGAAGGATTCGTAGAGATTGTTCCCGTCGGTGTAGGCGACCGGATCGCGTTGGAGCCAGCGACTGTGCTGAGGGTCGTAATACCTCGCGCGGATGTAGAAGAGGGCGTGGCCGTCGGAGAGCACGTCCACCGGGCGGCCGTGGAGGGCGAAAGTGCCCGACGGGGGGAGGTTGTCGCCGTTGCGACTGGAGGCACGGGCCTGGGGGATCGTCGGGCAGCCGCCGGCGGGGGGGACGTTTGGGCCTCGTAGTCGGTGCTCGAAACCCGTCAGGTCCGCCAGACCGATCGATCCGTCCGATTGGCCCTCCGCGTCGAAGTCGAACACTGCCAGGCAATCCGGCGTGGTTGTGCCGAAGCAGGCCTGGAACCCGGCGAAGTCGGCCAAGTCCACGTCGTCGTCCGGTTCTGCGTCGTGCCCCGCACCGCCCGATGGTGTTACCCCCGGGCCGCCGAAGCACTCATAGAATCCCTCGTAGTCTGCCAGGTCGATTACCTCGTCCGATTGGCCGGCTGTGTCGAAATCATGTACCGCCAAGCACGCGGCATCGGGGCTGATGAAACACGCTTGGAGATCGGCGAAGTCAGCCAGATCGACATCATCGTCACCATCGGCGTCGTGGGCGTATGCCTCACCCGGCCCTCCGCCGCCGCCGGCGAAGTCGCCACCGGACGAGTAGTCCAGCCGTTCGATCTGTGAGCCGTCGGCGTTGCCCGTCCCGGCAATCGAGAAGTTTTGGTTGACCAGGTAATAGGAGAACTCGCCCGTCGAGTCGTCGAAGGTGGCTACCCGTTCGTCGAGGTACTGGGCTCCGTTGACGTGGTAGCGGGCCAGGACATCGGAGGCGTCACGCTCCTCGATGACGCTTTGGCCGGCGTAGTAATAGCGCGTGGCCACCCCAGCCACCGGGTCCTCAAAGCTGATCCGCCGGCCCAGGGCGTCGTAGGTGTAGTTGGCCAAGACCGTGTCGTCTGCCGCCCGGATCTGAATCAGGCGGTTCTGCTCATCGTAGGTGTACTGTCGGCTGTCCTCGTCCACCGACAGATTGCCGGCTTCGTCGTACTCGACCGGGTTTCCGCCGACGTCGGCGTACTCGTTGGCTTCGTTGGCTGGGCCGTAGACTGTCGTATCGTTCGCCCGATTGGTGTGCTCCTCGCGGTTGCCGACCAGATCGAAGATGCTCTCCTCAGTCGTGCCCGTCTCTTGATAGCCCGTTCCCGTCAGCCGGTCAAGCCGATCCACCGTAAACGCCCGATCGTCGCCGGCGAAGTCGGCCATCCCGGTGGTGGCCTGGGTCAGCGGGTTGCCGTTGGCGTCGTGGGTGAAGGTATAAGCTGCGATGGTCTCGGCCCCGCGGAACGGGGTTTCCAACGAATTGGCCATCGTGTTGATTCGCCGATGACCGTCGTAGCCGACCTGGTATTCGTACGACGTGTTCCCGCCGGGGTCGTCGGTAGTGGTCCGGAGTTCGTTGTGCAAGAGCCACTCCTGCCAGCCACTTAGCTACTTGCCCAAATCCTTCTTAAGGGGCTGAAAGGCGCCAGGCTTGCCGGCAATCTGTCCCAGCATTCCACCTTGGTGATAAAACTCCAAAGCACCGGGCATGATGAAGAGTGAGTATATGAGTTTCTTGCCGTCCCAGGACGTACGAACACCATTCTTTTTTATCCACCTTGCAAGAGCCCCGTACCACTTTACCAGACTATCGTCTTTCCTGTGTAACACGCCATTCTCGTCTTCATACTCCTCCAGATAGGCGATTCGACCCTCCCGCATTACACCGTCTTTTATAGTGCACCTCGTAAATTCGATCACATAGTTTATGTTACATCTGATCGTATAGAAGCGTTTCCCAGGCGGCTTTCTCACCGTGAAGCTGTCGAATACGAGGTTATCTCCGCAGAGATCCTTGTTCCAGATCAGCCACCTTGGGGTCAAATGCATTGTGCTCACCACGAGCGGTTGCTCAAAGAACTCATCTGGATCATTGTAAGCTTCGTACTTCTCCTCCTCATACCAGTGATGCCGTACAAGCCAGACATCTCCTTTCGAGAGTACGAAATCCACGAAGACTTCCTCATCCTCCTGGGTCATGAAAAATTCGATTTGCTTTCCGCGCAGCATCTTACTCAAACTCGATAAAGATGGTATGTTCACCTGCTCCCTGAACGCTTCGGATGTCTTGCAATGCTCTCCGTTCCCTGGCCACGGGCAGGCCCCCCTTCGTTTGCCTACCAACCTGTATTCGAAGTATTCTGCCACCCTTCTCTGCTGTGATGTCCGAGAACCTGCCGCGTGCTCGCCATGATACCTTGATGAGTTTTTCCGGTTCAATACCTCCGCCACCGATGATCGTCCAGCCTCTGCGCTTTAATTCCCGTACAACCTGCTCGACTTTGGCTCTATGAGCCGGGCCGCCAAGACGACCTGCGCCGGTCGCAGGGGATCGAGCCATATTATACACCGGCCGGGAGGACCGAAGTAGCCCCAGTATGTGCTCGGCTTGGGTGCGGTCCAGGCCGGCAGCCAGGAAGTCCCCGATTTCAGGGGCCGCACCCAGCCGTGCCCGGCTGATCCCTACGACCGGTTTTGCCAGACTGCCTCCGCCGGCAACCGCCGTTAGTTCGGGGGCCGTTGCGTGACCAACGATCCGCACAAAGACTTTTCGCCTATTAACGACATACATCCTGAGGAACGAGCGGACCGCGATACCTCCCTCCACGGCACCCAGGACCGCAAACCCGGTCTTGAGCGCCCCCATCGCTGCCTGGCCGACCGCTTGCTCTGCCATGCCCGCTTGCTCATAGACCAGCGCCTTGTGGAAATCTTCGAGGGGGAGGGCAAGCTCAACCAGGCTCCACGCAGCCCCATGCTCATGCTCGTCCCAGAACTTGAGCATCCATTGAGCCTGGACAGCTTCGGCAATTTGAGCGACAACCGCGCTATCCTCCTGCCCGCGGGCAAAGCGAATCGTCCGAGCCCCAACCTGGAACTCGCCGGCGATAGATTCCCGATACCACTTGCCGCCACTGAATGGACGCATCCAGTGGTATTGCTTCTGTTCGTAGGAGGCATCCTTGGTCACCTGAATCGGGACGCCCATGTCCTGGAGAAAACTGATCTGGGCGTACAGGCCGGGTTGCTCCTTATGGATGTATCGCCAAATGGTGTCTCTCGTTGTTCTGCCCATCGGGTCGGAGTTGGCGGTGGCGTTGGAGGCGAACGCTTCGTAGAGGTTGCTGCCGTCGGTGTAGGCGAGGGGATCGCGTTGCAGCCAGCGGCTGTGCTGAGGGTCGTAATACCTCGCGCGGATGTAGAACAGCACGTGGTCGTCGCTCAGCACATCCACCGGGCGGCCGTGGAGGGCGAAGGTGCCTGACGGTGGGAGGTTGTCGTTGTTGCGACCGGAGGCACGGGCTTGGGGAATCGTCGGGCAGCCGCCGGCGGGGGGGACGTTTGGGCCTCGTAGTCGGTGCTCGAAACCCGTCAGGTCCGCCAAATCGATCGATCCGTCCGATTGGCCCTCCGCGTCGAAGTCGAACACTGCCAGGCAATCCGGCGAACTATCCCCAAAGCACGACTGGAAGGCCGCGAAATCGGCCAAGTCCACGTCGTCGTCCGGCTCTGCGTCGTGCCCCTCACCGCCCGATGGTGTTACCCCCGGGCCGCCGAAGCACTCATGGAATCCTTCGTAGTCAGCCAAGTCGATTACCTCGTCCGACTGGCCGGCTGTGTCGAAATCATGTACCGCCAAGCACGCAGCATCGGGGCTGATGAAACACGCTTGGAAATCGGCGAAGTCAGCCAGATCGACATCGTCGTCACCATCGGCATCGTGGGCGTATGCCTCACCCGGCCCTCCACCGCTGCCGGCGAAGTCGCCACCGGACGAGTAGTCCAGCCGTTCGATCTGTGAGCCGTCGGCGTTGCCCGTCCCGGCGATCGAGAAGTTCTGGTTGACCAGGTAATAGGAGAACTCGCCCGTCGAGTCGTCGAAGGTGGCTACCCGTTCGTCGAGGTACTGGGCTCCGTTGACGTGGTAGCGGACCAGGACATCGAAGGCGTCACGTTCCTCGATGACGCTTTGGCCGGCGTAGTAATAGTGCGTGGCCAACCCAGCCACCGGGTCCTCAAAGCTGATCCGCCGGCCCAGGGCGTCGTAGGTGTAGTTGGCCAAGACCGTGTCGTCTGCCGCCCGGATCTGAATCAGGCGGTTCTGCTCATCGTAGGTGTACTGTCGGCTGTCCTCGTCCACCGACAGATTGCCGGCTTCGTCGTACTCGACCGGGTTGCCGGCGATGTCGGCGTACTCGTTGGCTTCGTTGGCTGGGCCGTAGGCTGTCGTATCGTTCGCCCGATTGGTGTGCTCCTCGCGGTTGCCGACCAGATCGAAGATGCTCTCCTCAGTCGTGCCCGTCTCTTGATAGCCCGTTCCCGTCAGCCGGTCAAGCTGATCCACCGTAAACGCCCGATCGTCGCCGGCGAAGTCGGCCATCCCGGTGGTGGCCTGGGTCAGCGGGTTGCCGTTGGCGTCGTGGGTGAAGGTATAAGCTGCGATGGCCTCGGTCCCGCGGAACGGGGTTTCCAACGAATTGGCCATCGTGTTGATTCGCCGATGACCGTCGTAGCTGACCTGGTATTCGTACGACGTGTTCCCGCCGGGGTCGTCGGTGGTCGTCAGTCGCTTATCGAGCAAGCGGCCGTTGTAGCGGTAGTCAACGAACAGCGGACTGCCGTTCAGGTCGATGGTGCCCACCTGATTGACCACGGTGGGTGTGCAGGCTAACACCTCGCCGCTGGGGTAATCGAGTTGAATGCGGTTGCCGGCCTGGTCGTGGTCGTAGCCCACCGTGCGCGGTGTGCCGCCGGCGATGGTCTGCGTTTCGTAGTCGAGGTGGCCCAGATCGGTGTAGCCCATGGCTGAGCGTGAAGCGGCGTCCGGGTCGGCGGTGGTGCCACGCTGGGCGAGCGTCATTCGGCCAGCCGCGTCGTAGTCGAACGTGTCTCGCTCCGCACCGGTCGTCCGGGTCAGCAGCCGGCTGCGGTCGTCGTGGGTGAACGTCGTGACCAGGCCTCGTTGATCGGCTCGCTCCGTCATCCGCCCAGCCAAGTCATATTCCATCCGGACGCAGTCGGTGCAGGTTTCCGGGCTGGTGTGGTTGGCGGCATCGGCGTCGGGATAGACCACTCGAGTCTGCCGGCTAAGGCTGTCATAGCGGTAGGTGGTCACCTGGTCAGCCAGCGGTGTGCCGTCGTTCGCTTTGTTCTTGGCGGTTTGCTCGATGAGCCGGCTCAGGCGGTCGTAGGCGAAGAGGGTCTCGCGTTCGAGTGTGCCCTGATAGTCTTCGATGAGCTTGCCGCGGCGGCTGAGGAGGTCGTATTCCGTCTTCGTTTTGATGCCTTTCGGGTCGGTGACCACGAGCGGCCGATCGAGGCCGTCCAACTCGAACGAGGTGACCAGGTTGGGCGAGCCCAGGGCAATCTGCCGGATCACGCGATCGTGGCCGTCGTAGGCAAAGAGGAAGGCCCGCCCGCCCACGCCATCGAAAACCACCCGCCGCCGCAAGCGGCCGTTGGTGAAGTAGGCATCATCGGTGTAGCTGGTGGAGGGATCGGTGACCTGGTACACGCGGCCGAGGCTGTCGTAAGTGGTCTCGGTGACCAGTTCGGTGGTCGCATTGTTGTTGTACGTTTTGCGGAAACGGAGGAGCCCGTCGGTGTCGTATTCATAATCGACCACCCGGTCGGCGGTGACATCCGCGTCGCCGGCGGCGGTGCCGGCGGAGGCGTTGGCCAACACCGCACGGCGGGGCCGCCGTCCTGCCGTGTCGTAGGCAAAGACGGTTCTTATCCGCGGGGTGTTCGCGGCGTCGCGGAGGGTCCCGCACAGCAGATTGCCCCGCGAGTCGCACTTTCGGACGCGGTCGGGCCGACCGCCGGTGCTGTCCTCCGGCCCGGTGATGTGGATGGCCCGGCTCAGAGCGTCGTAATCGGTATTGGTGAATGCCCAGCCCGTTGCATTGAGTTTGATCTCCTGTTGGGTGATGTTCCCGCGACCGTCGCGGGTGTACACAATTTCCCCGCCTTCGGAGTCCGTCACCTCCTCCACGCGCCCGGCATTGTCGTACACCGTTGTGAGCACACGATCGGAGACCGTGGGGTCGCCCAGCGAGCGCTCCTCGGTGACGTTGCCGGACCAGTCGAACTTGCGTTGGGCCACAGGATCGGTGCTGTTGTCTGCGCCTGCGACGGCCCTTTGACGCGATTCATAGTTGAATCCGCCTTCGTCGCACTTGGCTGTGGAGTCGGACAATACGCCGATGCCGGCTTCCTCGACAACAGTGCGGGTGACATTGTCGGCTTCGTCGTACTCGAAGGTGGTGGTGATCAGATTGCCGCCGTCGGAACCCGGCACACGCTTGATACGTTCCAAACGGCCGAACTCGTCATAGACCCGTTCTTCGCTTGCCCCGGCCGGATAAGTTGGGGGATAGGTAAAGCGGAGGCGGCCCAAGGTGTCGTGCGCAAACGTGGTGGTCAGGTTGGTCTCGGGTGTTCCGTCATCGCTTCCATCGTATTTCAGGGGCGTTTCGCTCTCGACCAACCCGCGCCCGTCGTACGCACGTTCCATGCCGCGGCCGGAGGTGTCAAACTCACGCTCGACTTCGCCCAGCCAGTTGTAGTTGAAGTTGGATTCCTGCCCGATGCCGCCGGGATCGACGACAGCGAGCGTCAGGCGTCCCAAGCGGTCATAGGTGGATTGGCTGGTGATCGTTGCCGGGCTGAGCGCGTTGCCGTCCTGGTCTTTGTTGTCCTCGATCCGCTGGTAGAGCCGCCCGTTTATGTCATGGATGAACGCCGTTTCGTAGAATGAGCCGGTCGGGTCCGTGCACGGCTGGCCCACGTCCCCGGCGTTGGCGGTGAGGTGGCGTTTCACCGACATCACCCGCCCGTCGTTGTCGTACCTGGTGGCGGTCCAGTAGCCGTCCGCATCCACCGTGATCCGGTCTTGCGTCGCGTCCGCGTCACAGTGCAGATACTGTGTGATCAGATTCTCACCGCCGGGATCGACGGTCTGCGACGTCAACCGCAACAACTCGTCGTATCCGAACTCGACAGCCCGGAACAGGCCCGACGCATACTCGGTCTCCTGGCGTTCGAGCACCCGGTTGGTCGTGTCATAAATGAATCGCGTTTCGGGTGTGCGGGTTCCCGATACCCCCTGTGTGATCGTGGGACCGGTTCGGCTGAAGAGTTGATTGCTCCTCTCGCCATTGAGCCCGTCGTAGTTTTCATCCTCGCCCCCGTCTTCATAGTCGAACGTAACCTCGGAAATCGTGCCCCGGCCGTCACGTTGCTTCACAATGCGCGGGAGCGGGAACAATCGCCAGGTAGAACTATAGGAGTAGAGGAATTCATAGTCCACGTCATAGGTAGCCAGCGATCCGTCGTTCGGGCCGACATGCGTGGTCTTGGTGCGGAATCCGAAGTCAGCGCTGCCGGCACCGACGTGCGAGTCATACTCGTAGCCCAAAGTGGTGCCGTCGGGGAGGGACACCTGGGTGATCACCATGTTGCCGTGTGGGTTGCCCACGTCGTGGGTGTAGACCGTTTGATAGGGCGTGCCCGTCCCGTTGACATCCGAGTAGGACGTGATACTCGCCAGGCGGTGGTTCAGGGGAGCCGGCGTGGCAGCGGAATCATACGCAAAATCGAATTGCCGGAACTCGCCCGAACCGGTGTATTCCTTCCTGCGACGGAGGCCTTCGTCGACGATCTCATGCTCGATCACCGTTTGTAACGCGCCGTCCACGTGGCGTCGCTCTTCCAGCAGATCGGTGGGCACGCCGTCGCCGTCGAAGGCGTAGACGAACTCGTACATCACGTTCTGATCGGCATCCTTGACTTGATCCACGCGCGGAGCCGCTTGCGGGTCAGCGGGGCTGGCGGTGTACCTGAAGTGTCTGGCCCCCTTGCCCCCGTCCGGAACGACCGAGGTAATCCAGCCGTCCACCGGATCACTGCCGATGGCCCACCCACGCCCGTCGGACGTGGTCACCTGGGTGACCACTCCCGCGGTGCGGTGCAGCGTGATGACATTTGGCATCGTCGCCCGGTCGCTGATCCGGGTCACCCGATTGTCGATACCGTTGTCGTATGTGTACACCTGGGTGGCAGGCTGAGACTCACTTAGCCCAAACGGTCGAATGTAGTTGAACCGAAACAGTCCATCATCAATTGACCAGGGGGTATCGTAATGGGTCCCGTCGGGGGCATAGACTTCGCCGGCATTTTGATACCCGACGAGATACCCAGGCCAAGGCGTGCCGTAATCTGTCTTGTCGGGCCCTTCGGCATGGCCTCCCAACCGGAACTGACCGCTATTCTGGATGTAGACTGACTCGCCCGCCCCGGGCAAAACGACGTTGCTGGTCTCGATCAGATACGCGGGTCCCAGTCCGATGCGCCGGTTACTGTACGCCGCGCCGATCATCTCCGCAGTTCGGCCGATCGGCACCATTAACCTCGCATTGCCCACGGAGACGTCCAGGATTGGCGTGCCGAAGTGAAATGCCTCGCTCTCACCGGGCAGGCTGCAAAACGAGCCGGTCACCGGAGCTACTCTGAAGGTTTGCGTCGAATGGATCTCGGTGCCGCCGGCGATTTCATAGTGGAATGTGATGGTAAACGTTTGCACTCCGAGCGTGTTGGTGCCAATGGCTTTTAGCGAGAAACGATTGAATCCGTTGATACCAGTAGGCACAGTTACGAAGGATGACGCGGAAGTGTCGGTCAGATCAATCTCGTCACCGGACGCGTCCACTTCTTTGAATAGCCTCAACACACTACGGTCCCAAACCCCTCCGGCCCAGATTTCGATGGTGCTGCTGGTAATCGGGAAGTCTTCGTCAAGGGATTCGACGTGTGTTTTCACTTCGCCGAAGCCGACGGCCATGGTGCACACGCGCAGCGAGTTGATCGTCCCGCGGTAGGGCGCGTTAAGCATCCCATCTCCTTCGTTGGACATGATCTGAGCGTTTGCCGCCGTCGCTACGGCCCACAGCGCCACTCCAAACACGACTTTCGGGTATCGGCTCGTACGTTCCACTCTCATTTCCCCTTATCAATATCAGTTAACGTTCCGACAAACGCGGTGGTCACCGACTGACGGCTGTTCTTTCGCCGCCGGCTCCGCTGTTGTCATCAACCCAGCCGTCGCCTCGCTACAACCACCGACGCCCCGAACGACAGCAACAAGATGCTAGCCGGTTCAGGGACCGAGATGATCGTGATGGTTACATCACTTGTCGCTGTGCCAATCATGCCCTCCTCGCAAGACGGGTTACTCCCCATCTCAAAGTGGTAGCCGATGGAGTACATTTCACCTGCGGGCACAACCACCGACTCGTCAAGTGCAAAGATCCCCGCTCCTTCGCCCTCGTGCGCCTCCGAAGCATGGAAAGAAAATGTGCCGCCCACTATCTGTTCGATCTCCAGGCCGATGTCCGCCCCCATACCCTCATGAGTCGGTATGTCATACGTCATCGTCCCCGTGATGGCCACCTCAATGTCCAGCGTTGGCTGAATGGTAAATCCTCCGAAGGCTACCGAGCAACACTGGCCCTCGGTGTGCTTCAGTGAATGCGCGGTCTCAAACTCGAAAACGCCGTTGTTGTCGTCGAAGACGAAGTTGTATGCCACATCCAGCGAGGTGTCACCAATCTGACGCGAAAAAGATCCCTGAAACGGGCTGACCGGCGTCTCGTCGTAAGAGAATGTCTCGGTCAGGTAGCCGGTGCCCTCCTCCACCAGACCACCTCGATGCACCCAACCAAGCAGGTTCATTCCAGCCCAGCCCACACCGGACGGAATGAGAATGATCACCATCATCAGTGCGCCTACCAGAATGAACCGTGTTGGCATCTTTGCGCATCTGTTGCCATCTCCCCGACCACGGCAATGCTCAGCCGGGCCTGCCCATGCCAACTCCGCCGGCGATATCGCCGAGCGCTTCCCGTATCCTGGTTTCCAATTTGCCAATCCAAGAAAACGCCACGTCATCTCTATTCCTCCTCATCATCATCATGCGCGCCGACGAACATCGGCGCTAACTCCTCTCTCAGATGGTGTTCAGGATATGAGTTGGACAACATATCGAACACCGCCCTTGCCTCTTCGATGTCGCCACGGCCCAACAAAGACCGGATTTTCTCCGCCAGGATGTGCGGCTCCCATCGAGAGCCCACCGCCCAGCCCTCGATTTCATCCAACGCCCGATCCGCCAGGTCGAATCGTCCCAACTCGCTCAGCAAACGGCAGCGGCGGATCGCCGCCGGGAACGCCCAATCGTCATTAGGGGCGATCTCCATGACTTGCTCCAGAACGTCCGCCGCCTCAAGACGCTTTATCTCACCAGCTTCGGGTTCACCAAGAAGCGCGTCCACCAGATTGTGGTGGCAAGCCAGGCGAACGTTGATAGGCCAATCGCCCTG
>JAGLWJ010000508.1 GCA_023133475.1 Phycisphaerae bacterium
ACCCGGCATAAATGCCGGGCCTAGCGCGACCCGTCGAGACGCGAAACTGTCTCGCCGAAAACGGGACTAGTGCTATCATACTATTCTCTCGATGATACGCTCCTGTCGCACTTGGGGCCGTCTCGAATTATCCGGGTTAAATGCGATTGCCCTGAGCGGCGTGATGGGTTGCTGCAATTCTCTTGAAGTTCTGGTACGCTATTGCGCTGTTTGGCTTGTTCCGCTTATATGGAGGCTGACGAGAGCAGACCATCGGACCTATGGCTCATAGAAGATACGACGCACTGTTCATCGATTTCTACGGTACGATCACCGGAGGCGACAAGCTGGCGGTCGAGGAAACCTGCCGTCTGGTCGTTGATCGACTCGGCTTAAGCCTCTCTCCGCCGGAGTTGGCGATAACCTGGGGGCAGCGGTTTTTCGCCGCCCTGGACACCGCCAACGACGGGGCCTTTCGCAACCTGTTCGAGCTGGAGTGCGAAACGCTGATAGAAACGCTCGAAACCATGATTGGGCCTTTCGACCCGGTCCCATTCGTCCGGCACCTCAAGCGATACTGGGCTGACCCAAGATTGCAGCCGGAAGCGATCGAGTCCTTAAAAGCCATCGAGGTGCCCATCTGTTGCGTATCGAACGCGGATACCGAGGACATCCTTGCCGCAGTCGAAAAAAACAACCTGCCCATCGACCACATTGTCACCTCGGAAGATGCTCGCTCTTACAAACCGCACGCCGCTATCTTCCGCAAAGCTCTGGCAGAGATGAAGGTCTCCGCGGACCGGGTGATACACGTCGGCGACTCGCTGCACAGCGACGTACGCGGGGCTCAGCCGCTGGGCATCGCTACAGTCTGGATCCGCCGCGACGAGCGTATTTTTGATGTGGGAAAAGCCCATCCCGATCATCAGGTCGGTTCTTTACTGGAACTGCCGTCGCTTATCGCATAATGGCCGCTCCCTTACGGTCGCGGTACTGATCGGATGGCTGTTCCGTGATGACTGCGTGCCTGACTTACCATTGGGCCTCCTCGAACGCGCCTAGCCCGTGGATGGGCTTCTTGGGCCGGGCTTTGAGGATTGCGCCGGCCAGGATGATGTCAGCCTTGGTGGTGATCTTCAGGTTGGTGGGATCGGATTTCACCACCGACACGGGGTGCCCCATCGCCTCCACCAACTGGGCATCATCGGTGACGGGCTCTTCCCCGGTCGCCCGGTTTGCATAGGCTTCGACGATCAGCTCGCGGCGGAAGACTTGCGGTGTCTGAGCCTCAAAGAGTGCCTCCCGCGACACGGTGGCATCGATCACCCCGGACTTGTTCACCCGTTTGATGGTGCCCGTAATCGGCGAAGCCAGGATGGCTGCCCCGCTCTTGGCGGCTTCGGCAAAGACCCCGTCGATCATCCGCGCGGCGACGCAAGGGCGGGCGGCGTCGTGAATCGCGACCAGATCAGCCTCTTCCTTCACTCGCTCCAGCCCGGCAGCCACCGAGTCCATACGCTCTTCTCCACCCTCGATCAACTCGACTCCCATGAATCCCAGGTTGGCACCGTACGTGGCACGCACCTGCTCCCACTCCGGGACTGCGACCACCAGGATAGTTTGGATCACCTCGTCACGGTTGATGAAGTGCTCGATGGTTCGCAGGAAAACCGGCCGACCGTCGATCTTGGCCAGCGTCTTGCTTTCCCCCTTGCCGAATCGTTCGCTTCTCCCCGCCGCTGGAATAATCACTGCCACCTTGCTCATGGTTCACCCTCGGAAGTTGGACCCGGCGAGTCTTCGCCACACACACACAACCTTATATTCGCCATGGTACTTCCGTCTTTGGAGAGGGGTCAAGCCAAGTAGGGCTGATTGAAAACCTACCGTCGAAACTTACACCTCACTTAGCGAAAGAACTTCAGGTTAACCGCCGAGCAGCGACAGGACACTTTGCTGCTGGGCGTTGGCTATTGCGAGAATACTGTTGCCGGCTTGCACGAGAATCTGAGCACGGGTCAGTTCGGTTGTTTCTTCCGCAAAGTCGGTATCGCGTATGACCGACTCGGACGAGGTGAGGTTCTCGACGGTGATCTGCAACTGGTTGATGTTGGTTTGCAGCGTGTTGCGTTCGAATGCCCCCAGCCGCCCCCGCAAGGTCGCCACCTGCTCGATCGCCAGTTGGATGGTGTTGGAGGCATTCTGGAATTTCTCCTCGCGCAAGGCGTAGGTTTGCCCGCTGCTAAGCTCCGAGAGGTATCCGACCAAGCGCGAGCCGAGCTTGTTGGGATGCATGGCTTTGATGCCGATGTTCTCCTGCTGGTTGGTGTTGACCTGCGGCCCGAGTTGGAAGAGCGAACCCCCACCGGTAATATCAAACGTGCTGGATGTCACTCCGAGCCCGCCGCCGAAATCCTCATCCAGCGTAATATCGATGTCCAACAGGAACGAGTTCAGCGAGAGGGACAATCCGTCGCCAATGGTGGAATAACCGTTGATGGTGCCCAGTGTATCCACGCCCTCTGTTCGCTTGTCGCCGCCGCCGTCACGGTTCTTGACCTCAAAGGCGGCGGACCCCTCGATCGTTTCGACGCGGACGAACTCCCGCGATCCGTAACTGGTGCTCTGGAAGTAGACTTCGCCGGCGGCACCGGCACTGGCGGTTACACCGGTCGCATCCGTTTGCGACTGAATGGCTTCCACCATCTCGTTTTGGGTCATGTTGGCGGGGAAACTGAGCGCCACGATACCGTTGGGGCCTTGGATGTCCACCGTCACCGCGTCTGGCCCGGGCAGCGGCGTTCCCCCATCGTACATCAACTGTGCCTTTTGGGCTGATTGGGTGATCTGCACCTTCACCGGGATGTGGTCACGTGATCCGAACTTCGCCCCCAGAACCGATGTATTCGCCAGATGTGCGGTGTCGATCCCGCTGGTAATGTAGTCCAGGGACCCGTCCAACAGCTTTCGCCCGGCGAAAGTGGTCACGTTGGCTATGCGCCCTATCGACTCGATAGCGGAGTCGATCTGAAGCTGGTTTGCGTCGCGTTCCTCGGGTGAGAAAGCGCCGCTGTTGGCGGCTTCGACGATCAGCCCCTGGATGTCTATCAGCAGGGCACTGACCTCGTTAAGAGCCCCCTCGGTGGTGGCGATCACGTTGATCGCCCGGTGCGAATTGTTGATGGCCTGGTTGAGCCCCTCGATCTCGGCGCGCAACCGTTCCGAGACGATCAAGCCTGCCGGATCGTCCGCCCCGCGGTTGATCCGAATTCCACTGGATAGTCTCTCCAAAGCGACGCCCAACTCGCGCTGAGACACGAGCAAGTGGCGTTGCGCCACAACGGCAGGTATGTTGCTGGTTATCCTGCTCATGAGCAATCCTCCTTGATTGCCTGGTGAAGAACTGGTGAAGAGTCCTCACAAAATGCCCTGGAACCGCCGTGTTCCACTTACCGGCCCGCCAGCCCCCGAAACCCGAGCAATGGTCTCGCCGGGCAGCGCGTTTTCTTACCGTTTACCGGGCCTGGTGTTGCCCTTGCGGCGCGGCTGATTTACGTTTTGGATTTCGTCTGGTTGCATCCCCGAAGCCAACCGGTTCTCGCGTTGAATCGCGTCGTACACCTCTTTGCGGTGCACCGCGACATGCGATGGCGCGTTGATTCCCAGGCGAACCTTGTCTCCACGTACATCCACGATGGTGATTTGGATGTCATCACCAATCATGATGGTTTCGTCGCGTGTTCTAGAGAGCACCAACATCCTCGGCTCCTTCCTCGGCTATGCCGATGCATTGACCTATCTGCGATTCCCCGCGCCGCGACCTCCGCGACGCCCATGCCATACCGGAATCAGCCTCGTGCTGCTGGTGTTTGGGATACCCCAACATCCCCGCCCGACTTGGCATCATCACTGCATGGCGCCAACCACGAACCAACTCAGTATACCCCAAAAGGGGGTGTCGCATCCAGCGCTGATTTTATGCGGTTTGCCCCATCGGCTCTTTCGAGGGAAGTCGCAGCAGCGGATGCCGAGTCGAGTAGCGTTTGTCGCTGAGGACCAGTTGCTTGCCCTCGCGAGTTGTCACGTTGACTACCAGCGGGCCTTGCAAATTGCCCGTCAACAACTCATCCACCTTGTTCACGATGACGAACACCTGTGCATCGCTGGGGGCTTTCACGCCCAGCACCCGCATCTCTTCCCGCCGGATCGGAACGCGGTAGTCGGCAACGAACAACCGGGGATCACACACCACAAAGGCAAGGTCAGCCCGATCCACCGCCTGCAACCAGTAAAAACCGCTATTCTCCCCGGTTTGAACCAGCGCATACACCTTCGTTTTGGGAAAGCCCAAAATCCCCTCGGGAAAGGTGATCAAACGCTGATCGTCCACCTCCAGTTGACCAAAACGCGACGTTTCAAGCAGCATCGCGACACTCCTATGAGGCTGTTCCTAATCGGTTGGCGAGTCGCCCGCGTCGGCCGACCCCCGAGCAAGAGCACTTTTTTGCCGCACACCCGGTGTGCACGGCCCGGCACTTTCGCCCGGCGGCGCCGGGCTCTCTGCTCCCCGGCATCTCCGCGCCGGGCAACCGTTCCCCGAGTAGGTGAACCAGCCACAAAAACCACCCCTCGGCTGACAAGCAAATGCACCATGATGGTGCCGTTGCCAATCTCCGATAACAAACACCGTGCCAAAGTTCGCCGGTGACACCCTGGCAACACTTCGCCCTTAACGTAACCCGCTGCGAGGCAGCCGGTTACAGCCAGTCAGGCAACTAATAAACAAGCGGCAACTTCCAACCCCGCCACCGCCGCAGAGGCAAACACTGCCGAGCAGACGTGCAACCTCTGCGCCCAAGTTGACTGTAGGGTGGGTGGAGCCCGCCGTAGGCGGGCGAAACGCACCGCACCGGCTATAAGTCCAAGGTCTCTAGTCCAAGGTCCAAAGTCCCG
>JAGLWJ010000509.1 GCA_023133475.1 Phycisphaerae bacterium
GCTAAAGCCATGGGCCACCCGGCACCCGGTTATCATTCCCCTGGCGGGTGGAACCCGCCCTACATCTTGCCGTTTACGATTTCGAGTATCTGATGTTCCAACTCGATGGCCTTACGCTCGATCTCCAGGCCTTTGGCCAGGATGTCATCCACAAACTTGCGGTCTTTCAGATCGGTGGCGTTAATCTTTACGTTCAGAAACGCGCCCATCACCGCCGTGCGAGCACACAATGCCCCGACCCCGGCGTCCGAGACCGAGTTGGGGTTTCCAATCTGAGCCATCGCCTTGAGCACTTCCATGGTCCCAAGAGCCTGCTCCATGACCGTGAAGGGCACTTCGATGGCGCACTTGGTGGCGGCTTGGATGGCCTGATTTCGCTCAGCCTTTTCGGCACTAGTGCCCTTGGGCATCCCGAAGGCCTGCATGATCTTGTTAAAGGCGTCGGTGTCCTCATCCACCAGCCTGAGAAGCTCGTCATGGTAGGCTTTGCCCTTTTCCGCCCAGTCGGAGAACTCCTCCCAGCGCTCGTCCCATCCGCGTTTGTGGGACGAGAGATTGGCCACCATGGTCCCCAGTGCAGCCCCCATCGCCCCGACCGAAGCGGAGATCGACCCACCGCCCGGAGCAGGGGATTCCGAAGCGGTCTCCTCAACAAAATCAATGAGCGACATGTCACCCAACAGCTTCCCGGATTTGTTCGCCAGGGCGTACTCGATGATTTTCTCTTCCGGCTTAAAAGGATAGAGATCGTCCAGCCCCAGGGACTTTACGGCAATCTTGATGATTTCCTTGTCTGATATTCCGATCGACCGCTTCTGCTTCTTGAGGAAGTACTTTCCGGCGTCGAGCATCGCGTTGAGTGGAATCAGGCCGACAAGCTCGGACCCGGTGACCCGAACGCCACGGTCGGCGGCTTTTTTGCATACCTCATCAAAAGCGATGTGGACCGGGGTGACACTTATGTTGGTGAGGTTCATCGAAATCTGGGCGATCCCGTATTCCTCGATGAACCAGCCGATGCCCTTGACACACTTCAAACTTCCCGGGCTCCACGCCCGTTCTCCGTTCTCATCAAGCATTGCTTTCCCGGTGGGGATCCCGTCCACGGTTTTCACCCGCCCCTTCTCACGGACGTCGAAGGCAATGGCGTTGGCCCGGCGGGTGGAGGTGGTGTTGAGGTTGATATTGTAAGCCACCAGGAAATCCCGCGCCCCGACAGCGGTAGCGCCTGATCGGGCGTTGAACTCGGCAGGCCCGAAATCCGGTTTCCACTCCGGCTTTCGCAGCTTGTCTTTCAACGCTTCGTACTCTCCCGAGCGGACGTATGCCAGGTTTCTGCGTTCTTCGCAGAAGGCGGCGTTTTCATAGCAGTAGACGGTGATGCTCAATTCCTCGCCGATCCTCCTGGCCAGTTTGCGGGCATATTCAACCGTCTCTTCCATGGTGATATTGGACACCGGAACCAGCGGGCAAACATCGGTGGCTCCGAATCTCGGGTGTGCCCCGGTGTGTTTGCTCATGTCGATCAGTTCGGAGGCCTTTTTCACCGCCCGCACCGCCGCCTCGATCACCGCCTCCGGCGGGCCCACGAAAGTCACCACCGTGCGGTTGGTGGCCTGTCCCGGGTCCACATCAAGCAGCTTGACGCCATCGACCGTCTCCACTTGGCTGGTGATCTGCTTGATAACCGACATATCGTTCCCCTCACTGAAGTTGGGGACGCATTCAATCAACTGGTTGCTCATTGTTCCTTGCTTCCTCAGAGTTTGGAAACCGGTGTTTCGCGTCTCGACAGCACCGGCGAGGCCTACGACTCTTCCGACAGCCTCCCAAGCCCGCGGCGGCGCAACTTCTGACCCACCTCTACCAACCGCGGTGGAGTCGTACTGCCATGAGCAACGAATGTCAAGCAAAGACCACTCACTACGGGACGAATGAAAAATGAAAAATGAAAAATGGAAAATGTGGGGCAGCGGCGACAAGTCCGCAACGTTTAGCG
>JAGLWJ010000051.1 GCA_023133475.1 Phycisphaerae bacterium
GCCGATTTCTCGGACAGACTCCTAGCGGACGGCCGCGTGCGATACAAGCCTCATTCCCGGCAATCCCGTTTCCCAAGGGTTTGCGAGTCGTAACCTCTTTATCCCCGCCTACTTACGTTCAGGCGGACAGGCCATCCTCGCCAAACGCGATGCAGCAGGCGTTGCCGGCCTGCGTGGTTCCTTTGTCCGAGTTGAGCCGTCGGCTCAAGGCCTCCAAGCATCCGACGTGCAGTTTGTCGCTGTCTGACGATGGCGAGCGTCTGCTCATCAACGGCGGACGCGTCGAGCACGCACTCCAAACGTACAACCCCGCGGAATTCCCGCTGGTGCCGTCGCAACTGGAAGGCGACTCGATCGAGATTGACGCCGCAGAGCTGGTGCACGCGGTGAAGGTGACGAGCCACGCCGTGGCCAAGGAACCCAGCCGGTATGCCATCAACGGCATCCTGCTCGAATCCAACGAGAAGGGCTCACGCTTGGTTGCTACAGACGTGGCCGCCGGATTCGACCGCGACCAAATCGAGGTGCACCAAGAAACCGTCCCGCTGTACGGCTACCAGGGCGACGAACGCCCGTAGCGGGCACAAATCGTCATTCGCCGGGAACATGTCGGTTCGGGCGCCAACGACGTCGGGTGGGAACGGCTGCCGGACAGCACGTACCGCGCATGGATCAGCGAGTACGACGGTCGGCACCGGTTCAACCCGGAGATACAGGACCGCATCAGGCAGGAGTACGCCTACCGCCGGGGCACAGAATGCGGCCGAGTTGGTGGGCAACACCGCGTTCTCGTCGTTTTTGCTAACCGGCGACGACACCGGGAGCACGGTCGAGGGGACCGAGATAGCCACGACTGAAGAGGAGAACACTGCATCGGAGGAGGAAGACGCCGAGTCGCCCTTCAGCCTGGACCTCACTTACTATCTCTACTCCGACTATGTTTTTCGAGGCATCAACTTCTCCGAGTTCCCCGGAGAGGGGCGCGAAAAGCTGAACCACCAGCTTGACGTGAGCCTGTACGTCGACCTCGGCCTATTGTTCGGTAAGGAATCCGGCACGTACGGGACGCTGACCCTCGGAACCTGGTTTCAATGGTTCGCCGCGCAGAAGCAGCTCGACCCGGAGCACGGAGGCCAGAATCTCCAGGAGATCGACTACACCTTAAGCTGGGCCTATGACCTCGAGTCGATCGCTACGACCTTTACGCTCGGCTACAGCTTTTACACAATTCCCAATTGGAAGTCTTACAACACCACGGAGTGGTGGTTCACCTTGGAGCATAATGACGCCTGGATGTGGAAATGGCTCTGGCCTGACAATGAAGATGGCGTGCTCAGGGTATTCGTCGTTGAACTGTCTTCACCGCATCCCGCTCGACGCCGTCAAGATCGACCGTTCCGTGACGGGCATGTTGGACACCAACCGCGACTATGCGGCGGTCATCGACGGGATCGTCACGTTGGCCCACGGTCTAAACATGCAAGTCACGGTTGAGGGAATCGAAACGCGGGATCAGCTTGCCCAGATCAAGGGCCTTGGATGTGATCTTGCACAGGGCCGAAAAAGCAAGATGGAGGTTCTCTATTGCTATCTCGCCGGTCCCAGTTCCGCTATCTTCGAGTCGTTCTCTGCCCTGCGCGACGACCTTGAGCAGGAAAAGCGAGCTATGCAGCGCATTTGGGCGAAGCGCGAGAAGCAGATCGACCGCGTGCTGACCAACACCGTCGGCACCCTGCCTAAAATCGAGGGCATAGAATTGAAAACCCTTGCGGTGGAGGTAACCAATGCAGCCGACGATGCCGGTGCTGAGGGCGCCTCGTCGGCCCTTACACGCGACCCTTGAGCCGTGCCGGGCGTTGCGGGATTCGCCCTTCTGGTGGCGATCGCTCATCAGATCACCTTGACGCGCCAACCGTGGCTCTCCAACCTTCCGATCAAGCTTTTGTCCTCTTCGTTTTCAAGAGTGCTGCGCTTCATTGCCAGGCATACAAGGTGCGCCGGGCGATTCGTGATTGAAGAGGAAGTGGGCGGCGGTAACTGGGCCACCGTGTTTCGCGTCCACGATAACATTCGTCGAGAGACAGTCGCTCTCAAGGTGTTCTCGCCATGTATGGCGGCTGGAGGCGAATGTCCCTGATCCAGACCCAAACCGTCCAGACGAATCGAAGCGCGTCCAAAGCATCGTGGACCGTCGACTCGGAGCCCCGGGCATTTTTCCACTCGGACTGAAAGCCAGCGAACTTGCTGACGAGCAAAGTGGTGATGCAGATCTGCGGTGGGTGCTGGAGCATGAAATCACCGCCATCGGCCTGGCCGCCCTCGTCGCAGACGAGAAGTGCCGGAATCTCGCTGCTCTACGCCCTGCAATCCGCGTGCTAGGTGAACAGAAGCTCAGGCAACTGATTCTGCGTGTCTTTGAAGGACTTGAGCAGGGAGCGCTTCGTGACGGCGAGTTGGCCGAGGCATTCGGCATAAACAAGTCGACGTTCAGCCGCTTTTTGGGCAATCGCTGGCGAACGGATCCCCGAGCGCCCATCGGTGACCTGTGGCGCAACACGGCGCAAGTCCTGGCGTCGACCCCCGCTTTCGTGGAGGCGGCCCGGGACGCGGGCGTTTGATCGAACATCGAGAGCATCCTGGGCGATCAAGCCTCGGAGACAGTCAAATGACTGACGGGCTGCTCGCGATCAACCTGTTCGTTCGGGCCTTTGACGAGGTCGATCCTCGCGCGGCGTTGCGCAAGGCGTTTGATCGGATCGCCGCCTGGGACCATGACCCCAGCCGTAGGTACGACTACCGAGCGTTACTCCGGTTCCTTGTCGAGGTGAGACGTGCATCCGAGCCATCCTCATACGATTCCACCTCTCCGTTCCTGTATGACGTGGCCCGTTTGTTCATGGAACGAGCAATCGGCACTCCAGAAGACATCCCAGCGTCCCATGCGAACCGCCCGGTGCCTTGTCGGACAAGGCAGTTGTTCGAGTGGCATCAGGCCTGGTCAGAAATTCGCGACATGGCCCGTCGGCCAGCAGTTCAGGAGATCGCCCTGCAGCGATCGAATCGGGTTCTCGCGACTGTTCGACTCGATGATGCCTTCACGACCAAAGTCGTTTCCAACGTGACGCCCGGACGATATCGCCTGGTCCTGGAAACCGGCTGTGTGCTCTGGAAAGCGTCTCTGGATGACCGGGATCTCGTCTGGTCCCGCGCGTTTCCGAACCGCCCGATCCAGTTGGCCGCCACCACGGTCCAGGACGCGTGGCCCCCAACGCGCGATGTCGCCGTGTTCGAGGGTCGATTGCGAATCCGCGTTTTCCCAGGTGTCGAGGCAGGCACCATTGCGATTCTATGTGATGGACGCGGGAGCTAAACGCTATGTCGCAAATACAAGAAGCGATCGGCAGAGCCAGAGCGGTACTTGTCTTCGGACAAGGGGCCGGCGCCCATGCCGTCGTAACGAAGGTCGTAGCCCGTCTGGCGCCGAAGAGATTCCGCAACCGCTTGACGTTCAGTGGTTCTGTCCGTTTCGACCGGAGTGCCGCGCGTCACATGACGCGCGTGCTACTTCCGCTTGTCAACGGCATCCTGAAGCGCCTGGGTTTACGCCCCCGGAGCTTTGACATTGCGCTGATTCCGATTGACGCGGTAGGTGCCATCGGTCTGCGCACACAGGTGTCTGGTCATTCGGCCGACACGGCAGCCTTCCGAGCGATGCTCTCGGCAGCAACGCGACTTCCCCTCCGCCAGGATGTCGTAACGACCGGCAAGATCGACTCGATGGCGGGCGAGATCGGGCTTGTCGAGGGCATTTCCGCCAAGCTCGCCGCGGCGGCGGCGGACCGGCGCGTCCGCGAGTTCTTTCTCCCCCAGCCGGAGACTGATCGATCGCTGGCGACCTTCTCCCCACGCGAATTCAATCGAATCGCGGCCGCGATGGCGGCGGCCAAGGAGAATCTGCTGGTCACAGAGGTGGCTGATGTCGCAGCGTTGTTGGCTGCGACGACGACTCCCGGCGCGTGTGCTCTAGCCGCCTTGAAGAGCGGCTACTACGACAGGCGAGCCGAATCTGAGGACAGTGACGATCCGATTGACCGGGCGGCACATTTCCTTTGCGACGATCACAACCAACGCTTCCAGAGCGCACTGCGAGCGCATACCGTCACGGGACGCATGCGCCAGGCCAAGCGGGTTCTGGCCACGTTCGCCACATACCACGTCGAGCACGGGAAGTACCCGAGGCTGTTGGGAAGCGATCTGCAATCCCTGGTTGCGGGCGTCCCCAGCCCAATTCGGCGCCGCCCATCGTTCTTTCCGCTATTGCCCCTTGAGCTCTGCGCGAGATTGGGCGAGCTGGCGACCGAAGGGGATATCGCTGACTACCAGATCCTGCGCGACATAGTCAGCGGAATGAACACCGCATCATCGGGGAACGGCGCCGATGCCGGCGGGCGCACAACAGAGGAGCCAAACGGCATTGAGGCGCTCGTCCAGGCGGTTTTCGCCGAGATCAGCGCCGAGAATCTGGCTCGGCGCATCGGCCTGTCCATTGATACGGCCCGGGCTGCGTACTCGCTGCACACCGTAATCCTGGTCTCGGCCGATGACGTCAACGACTGTGTCGCCTCGTTCTACGTGTACCTGCTCTGCCGCGATGGGCGCAGCCTGTCTCCGGCTCAGCTTGAGGCAGCCAAGGATGACGCACAGGCGCTTCTCGATCGTGCCTTTGCCGACGAAGGCAGTGCCGACGCTGCCATCGCCGAGGCGAGGTATGGCACGCGCGGGGGCATGCGTTTCGTGCTCGATGTGCTGACTGAGCGTTTCAAGAACGAAGCCCAGGCCGATCACGTCGCCTGCGTCCTTCGAGAAGCCCTCAATCCTTTTCATCTCGCAGCGAGAACGGCGTTCATGGAAGCCCTGCTGCGCCGGGTTCGACCGCAACTTCCGGAAGAACTTCGAGAAGAGCCGCCCGGACGGTTCATTCGCCGGCTCGATGCGTTGGCCCAAGCGTATGTGCGTTCGCTGGACCGTTTTGCAGAAGTGGCCCGTAGCCTGTAATCGAAAGGAGCTTACACCATGATCTCTGTACAATCCGTCCTGGGCGCTCTGGAGGAGCGCGAAATCGCCCGAAGAGTTGGTATTCCGCACGATGAAACCCGCATGCGCTTCCCACTGGAGCGCAACACCGTTCGCGATTTCGATGACTTTTCGAACGTCATTGGCGACTACTACAACCATCACTTTACGACGTGCGTCTCGAACGGCGGATTGCTCTCGCGTTCCGAGGCGGCTGGCCGTGCCAAGGAGGCTCTGGAACGCCATTATCGCCGGCGAAACGGGAACATCGTCTCGGCCTTCAACGATACGCATGATGGCACGAACGGAGGTCTGCGCGTGATCCTGGATGTCATTGCTGATCTGCTCAAGACCGAGGGGGTCGAGCGGTACATCCGCGACGTTTTCGACCGGCACGTGGCGCCGAACTCCTTTGACGACAAGGTTGAGTTGATTCGGCAGTTTATCGAGCGGTGCGGCCCGGATCTGTCCACGTCGATTCAGACGGACCGACCGGAGCGGTATGCCCATGATGCAGACCAGTTGATCAGGGCGTACGTCGATTCCCTGCGGCAGACGTCCGCGTTGTTTCGTCGCTTGTAGCCGCATCGCCTGGGACGAGGTGGTATTCGAGGATTATGTGCCCCGGCCACCGTACTCGCACTTGTTCACCCGACCTGGTGAGCTACGGATCTCGCCCTATGGGGCAATTGTTGGTGCCCTGGCGGGAATACCCTCCCCAGCCGTGGGCCTCTACCAGGTGGTGTTTCAGCCGACGGCGCCGGAGCATGATTGGCACCACAACGTTGGCCGGCTGATCAACTTCGAGTTCAACTACGAGATGATGGCAGGGCTGCTGCCGACCCAGCGTTACGCGCAGCAGGTGCCAACCGGTGATCTCCACAACATGGCGCGGGATACCGAGACCAAGGCCCACCCCGACAAGCCGTTCTTTGCAGGGGCACTGCGGATCGCGGTTCTCGGCGCGGGTCGGCAGGCTGCTATTGCACTCGACGCGCTATCCACATTCAGCAGCCTCATTCAGCATGGGGGACGCCCGCTGGACCGGCTTACGGAAAGGGACTATCTCCGCCACCTGCCCCAGAGTGCCCTTCGCGACATGTTCATCGCCGGGCAGACCTATCGGCCGGGGTTCATTCTGAACTCATGGGAACTAAGGGATTGTAAATAAATAAACACGTCAATTTCTTTTTTTGCTTTTGCTGGGATAGATTGTGTAATTCCAGTCTCCATGAAATTCATGTTTCTTTAATTTCACTTTTTCCATTTGGGCGTCTGATACCTTGATTCCTTTGGGATAATTATTGGTATCCAATTCACAACGGATTTTCAACCCTTCTTCTGTTTTCGTTGATCCGATCAGGTTCACGATGGTGGCGCGGTCGGTAAGGGGCTTTCCTCGCCAGTTTTTTGTAATGAACGAAAACATCCGATGCTCAATTTTATTCCACTTGCTTGTTCCAGGCGGAAAGTGACAAACCGTGATGGTCAGACCTGTCTGGTTTGCCATTTTCTGCAATTCAACCTTCCACAACCGATTACGAGCGCCATTGCTTCCGCCACTATCCGCAGTTATCAAAAGATGGGATGCCTTCGAGTAAGCCGGACGACCCATCTTCCGCCACCATTGCCGAATGGTAGCTACCGCAAACGCAGCCGTGTCGTGATCGATACCAACACTGACCCAGCCGTTGTTCCGCGTCAGATCATAAACCCCGTAGGGCGCTACCTTACCCGGTTCCTTGTCTATGAAATCATGAACGCGAACTTTTTCAGGATCACCCTGTGGATGCCATTCCCGCCCTGCATTCTTGAAATCGCCTACCAATTCCTTCTTCTTGGTATCTACCGAAATAACAGGTTGCCCCCTGCTTTGCTGCCCTCGCGCTTTCTGGTTGATGTAGTTGAATTGCGCATCCCGGTCTGGATGTTGCTTTCCTTCGGTTGTCTTGCGATTCGCTTGAAGACTGTAATTCATGTCACGCAAAAGCGATGCCACCGAACTGTGGCTGACTTGGTGCCCCTTCCGACAAGGCGTCCGGGAGAACCAACGGACCAGTTGCTTCCGTCTCGCCGTTGCCCTGAAGCGAACCGGGCTGCCCGTTGACATGACTCTGGCAGTGCTGCGCACCTGGGCATGCCGAAACCGACCTGCCGACGGCAAGCGCATCATCACGCCACTGGAAATCGAGTCCCAAACACGCGACGCGTACAAACCCAAGTACCGCAGCTTTGGATGCGGGGACGCAGTGGTGCAACAGTTCTGTGACCCCCAATGCCGAGTCCGCTCGCGCGTGGCAATGTTGCTGGACGATCCAGCCGACGCACACGGGCAAGATCCAATAGAACACCCTACAAGGAGTACGACAATGTCCACCTCACCAGCCAACCGACCGATCAAGGAGTTCCGTGTCCGCAACCTAAGCTTGGCCATTTGGCAGAACGAGGGAACACGCGACGGGCGACCGGTCACACTGCACAGTATTACCCTGAACAAGCGCTACCGTGATCAGGGGACTGGCGAATGGAAGGACAGCAACTCGTTCTTCCCCGATGATTTGCCGCGTCTCCGCCTGCTGCTCGACAAGGCCTACGAGCATATCCTGCTCCGCACAGACGCTTCGGGGCAAGCCGCTACAGAGCCGGTCAGCGCAGGCCCGCGCGGCTGACGGAGGTAAGACCATCCCTCTAGAAACACGGTGCCACCTTCGGGCGCGGTCCGGCAGGAACCACCACCAGCTACGGAGATGGAGATGAGGACGTGCAGGGCAAGCGGAGGCAGGTTGAGGGTTCGGCTGTGAGCGAAACCATGTCGCAGGTGAGTGATCTGCCAACCCCCGCCGCCTCTGCGAGCCCCGAGGCTGAAGACCGGCCATTCGTGGACCGAGCTGAGCTTGCCCGCCGGTTGGATGTTCACCCACGCACGGTTCGGCGGATGGTCGATCGGGGTGAACTACCCAAGCCGTGCCTGAGTGCCGGCGGTCGACCGCGCTGGCTGTGGACCCATGTGGTGACGTACTGCCAGAAACGCCACCTGCGTGAGGAAGACCTGGGCCGCCGTAGGAACCGCAAACTGAAGTAATCGCACGCTGGTGCCGGGCGGAGGAACCGAGAGGCCACCGATGGCAGCTTCCCACCGGTGGCTTTTCTCCCGCCGATCCTACCCGACGTACTTTCGCGGAAACTTGATAACTTTCGGCGCAGCTGGCGGCTCGGGCGACACGCTCCGTTGACCACGCCGTTTCGGCCGCAGGTTGTCCGTGGCACCCGCCAGCTCCCAGTCGCCGGTGTGCACGTAGTACCGCAGCGTCGTGTTGACGTCCTCGTGGCCAAGGATCTTCTGGGCCAGGGACACGTCCGCCACCGTCCGTACGAGCCAGGTCGCGAAGGTGTGCCGCAGGTTGTGCGCGTTGACTTGCAGGTCCTCGTCGCACGCGTTGGTGGACTTGCGAAGCTCGCCGGCCAGTTGCCGGACGTTGTAGCGCTTGCCGGCCCGGGTGACGAACAGGGGGCCGCTCGCGGGATTGTCGCGGCAGCGTAAATGCAGACGCGCGGCGGCCACAGCCGCCCGATTCAGTGGCACCCAGCGGTGTTTGAGCCCCTTGCCGAATACGTGCACGAGTTGGGCCTCCTCGTCGATACGCAGGTCGTCGACATCGAGGGCGCACAGCTCGCCGTTGCGGACACCGGTGTTGAGCAGAAAGACCGCGATCTGCCGTTTGCGACGGACATCTGCCCAGGTCAGGGGGCCACAGGCACCGCGACCGGGTTTCGGCTTGATCGACCGGAGCCAGCGGCCCGCCCTCCTTCTTGATCGTGAAGCGTGGTCTGGTGATCCGATCAATGGGGTTGTCCGGCAGGTACTTCTCGCGGACGCACCAGCGGAACAGCTCGGCCAGCGTCGAGAGGTCATTCGCCACCGTTTTGCGGCCGGCCTCTTGGTCGAGGCGATGGTTGCGCCAGGCGATCAGGTCAGCACGCCTGGCGAACTGGTCGATCGTCTTGACGGGCAGGCTTTTCTTGCGGCGTCATCGTTCGTACAACGACAGCACCCGCTTCGCCCGGACCAGTGTCTGCTTCGTGTAGGTCAGCTCCCGCTCGTCGAGCCAAGCCCTGGTGACCTCTTCCCACGACGTGTCCGGGAGGTGCCGGCCGGTCTTGACCGCCTCCTCCCAGGTTTCGATGTCGCGCAGCTGAGCCTTCGCCGCGGCCTTGGTGCAGCGACCCAGCAGCAGGCTGCCCGCCACGGTCTCGTTGGCCCGCAGTCCGACCCGGACCACGAACCGCCACTGGATGCGATACCCCTTCTTGTTTTCCTTGGAAAGACTGGCCATTACGCCGCTCCTTGCCGTAGGGTCGGTCCCTACGAAAAGTGCCAATAGCGTATTGGCCATGGGGCCGCCCACCGACTAAGCGGCTTGTTTGGGCGGGGCGTTTCAGGGCCTAACTCCCCACTATACTCCCCACTTTTGGGGTGTGCCTCCGCAAGTCCTTTGTCGACAAAGACTTACGAATTGGGGGGGGGGGGGGG
>JAGLWJ010000510.1 GCA_023133475.1 Phycisphaerae bacterium
GAAGAATGGAGCGTGAAGAATGGAGATGATAATACGGAGAACAGGGGAACGAATAACTAAAAACGTTGCCAAGTCAGCATTTTCCACTTTCCATTTTCCATTTTGCCGGTTGTCGGGCGGGTTTCACCCGCCGCCACATGCCGAGAAGGCGGGTGAAACCCGTCCTACTGGTGTTTTTCCCCTCCAGATGGTAGACTCACCTAATCTGGATCGTTCCTGCTGCGGAGAGCACCGAGCGTTGTCGAGAAGGAAGTTGTGGGGCAAAAATGAGGACGAACCAACGATCCGGCTTTGTGGCAATTGTCGTTTTGTGTCTTGGCGTAACGTGCGGGACCCGGACAAACGGCAACCCCACCCGCCCAGTTGAATCACCAATTGTCTTCACGCAACTTCCTGCTGGGCAGGACCTTGAGAACCAACCCGATAACGCGGGTGGGATGCTCCGGGCTGACTACGGTGAGGGCGGTAGAATCGTGCGGCTGGACCCGGACGACAAATTACACATCCTCACCGAGACGTTCACCAGTGCCTGCCAACCGGACGTCTCCTTCGACGGCAAACACATCCTGTTCGCAGCGAAACGCAAAGCGGGCGAGGACTGGAACATATGGGAGATGAACGCCGACGGCTCCGGTGCGCGGCGGATCACCCGGGACATCGGCAACTGCCGCAGCCCCGCATACCAGGCTATGCTCTATACCATCATCTCGACCGAACCGTGGTATCAGATCATGTTTGTCAGCGACTGGGCTGGTGTGATGAACGAATATGGTAGCGGCCCGGCTCGCAGCCTCTACAGTTGCAAGCTCGACGGCAGTGCGGTCCGGCGGCTGACCGTGAACCTCAGCGACGACATGGACCCGTTCCTGATGGGCGATGGGCGAGTTCTGCTGGCCTGTTGGCAGCGCATGGACTTGCGCCGCGGTTTCAGCGGGCGGGTATCTCTCTTCGGCGTGAACATCGACGGGGCGGATTATGCGCTGTTCTGCGGGGACCAGGGGCGGCGTATCAAGCATATGCCATGCGCTACGACCGACGGGCTGGTGGTGTTTGTCGAGGCGGACCGGATGGGATGGGACGGCGCGGGGCAATTGAGTTCGGTGACCTTGCGTCGGAACTTTTACTCGCACCGGCAGATCACCGATGACGTAAGGTTCCTTTACCATTCCCCGTCGCCGTTGCCCGATGGCACGGTGCTGGTGTCCAGGCGGCCGGCCGGCAAGGTGGGTCAACAGGGCCACGGTGGGAGCAAACCCCAAACCCACGGTATTTACCGGCTCGACCCGCGGACCGGGCAGGTGCAACTGATCTTCGACGATCCGCAGTTTCACGACATGCACGCCAAAGCCCTGATCCCCCGCCCCGAGCCGGACGGGCGGTCCAGCGTGGTCAACGAGAAGTATCCCACGGGCAAGCTGTATTGCCTGAATGCTTATCTGGCTGACCCGGAGGTGGCTCCGCACATGCGCCCGGGCATGATCCGTAGCCTGCGGGTGATCGAGGGTGTGCCGCTGCCGGCGGGCGAGCGTCAAGCCTACCTGCCCGAAAGCGACAAGATCGGCATCAGCGGGCCTGGCTCGACGGTCAACGGCATTGTTCCCGTGGTGCGGAAGCGTTTACTGGGGCAGGTCCCGGTCGAGGAGGACGGGTCGTTTCACATCGAGTTGCCGGCTGATGTGCCCGTGCAGCTTCAGACGCTCGATGCCAACGGTATGGCTTTGCGCAGTTGTGGGTGGATATGGGTCAAGCATCGTGAGCCGCGTGGGTGTATCGGCTGCCATGAGGACCCGGAGCTGGCTCCGGAGAACCGCTTCGTGCAGGCGATGCGGCGTCCGGGCATGAAGCTGACCCTGCCGCCCGAGAAGCGGCGAACGGTCGATTTCCGGCGTGACGTGATGCCGATTATCACGCGGAAATGTGCGGTGTGCCATGGTGGTGAGCAGATGGGGTTGGACCTCCGGGCTGAGCGGCAGGGCTGTTTCAATCGGGCGTATGTGAGCCTGCTGGCAGCCTCCGCGCAGAGCACCGCGAGCGGTGAGCCGGTGACAGGCAAATACGTGCATCCGGGGCAGGCTCGCACCAGCCCGCTGATCTGGCGCATCTTCGGCTGCAATACCGCCAGGCCTTGGGACGAAAGCTACAACCCCGCACAGACATTGGCCACCTGCCCACCGCCGGCGGCTGAACAATTGACCGACGATGAGAAGATGACGTTTGTGGAGTGGATTGATCTGGGGGCACAGTTCCTCAGCCCCCAGCGGGGGCAGCGGAATATAGCCCAGGGTGAAGCGAAGTGAGCCCGGTTGGGTGCCCCACCGTTTTAGCGATGAGTGGTTGGGTGGCCCATCGCTTTAGCGGTGGGGGACACGAATGGTTCGCCGATTCGCGTCCCCCACGGCTAAAGCCATGGGCCACCCGTGTCACCCGTGCCCTACGGAATTGAGCACCAGTATCCAAGATGAGAAACAACAATGATGCGTACAGTTTCAATGCTTATACTGCTGATTTGCGGGCTTACATCTGCTGGGGCGGCTGAGCCTGCTCTACCCAAGTTCGAGGATGTGACGGAGCAGGCTGGCATTCGCTTCAAGCACAGTTACGGCGACCACCATCTAAGCAACATCGTCGAGGGCACTGGGCCTGGAGTGGTCTTTTTCGATTACAACGGCGACGGGCACCTGGACCTCTACTTCCTCAACGGCTGCTGGTTGCGCGAGGTGAACGACAATCTGGGGCGGGATTTGCGCGGCAAGTTGGCAAACGCGCTCTACCGCAGCAACGGCGACGGAACGTTCACCGACGTCACCGAAAAAGCCGGGGTCGGGGATCGGGGGTACGGTATGGGTGGCTCGGCAGCCGACTATGACAACGATGGCGACTGGGACCTGTACGTGCTAAACTACGGCCCCAACATCTTTTACCGCAACAACGGCGACGGCACGTTTACCGACGTCTCCGCCAAGTCCGGGCTTAACGATCCTTCGTGGAGCCTGTCAGCCCCGTGGCTGGATTACGACAACGACGGCGATCTGGACGTTTACGTAGCCAACTACCTGAAGTACGACGCGGGCAAGTTCCGCGACTTCTACCCGGCAGCCGGCTACCCAGGCCCCCTGAGCTACGCAGCCCAACCGGACCGCCTGTACCGCAACAACGGCGACGGCACATTCACCGAAGTGACCAGGCAAGCCGGGCTCTACTTCCCCGACGGCCGGTCGATGAGCGCCGTGGCTACCGACCTGAACAATGACGGGCGGATAGACCTCTACGTGACCAACGACGCCACGCCCAACTGCTATTTCGTCAACACCGGCAAGGGCACCTTTGTGAATGAGACCATGCTGTGGGGGTTGGCGTTCGGCGAGGGTGGTCAGGGGGCGTCCTCGATGGGGCCGGTGATCGGCGACGTGAACCGCGACGGGCTGCTGGACGTGTACATCCCGGACATGGCCTACGGCTGCCTGCTGATCAACAAGGGCAAATGGTTTGCCGACATAACCGCCCCGAGCAGTCTGGCGGTTGTGTGCGGGCAGTACACCGGATGGGGTGGAGGGCTGATCGACTACGATAACGACGGCTATCTCGACGTTTTCGTAGCCAACGGCAACCCCCACCACGAGTACACCGAAGAAGACGTGCTGTTGCGAAACGACCATAACGGCAAGTTTATCGATGTGGCTGTGCAATCCGGGCGATACTTTTTCGAGAAGTACGTCGGGCGTGGGGCGGCTTTCGCCGACTACGACAACGACGGCGACATGGACATCCTGGTGATGAACTTGAACGGCCCCGCCAAGCTGCTCCGCAACGACGGGGGGAATCGGAACCACTGGCTGACGATCGCCCCGAAGCTGCGCGGCAGCAAGGTGGAGGCATTGGGGGCTCGGGTTACGGTCACGGTGGGCAAGATGCGGATGGTGCAGGAGGTCTCGGCGGTGCTCGGATATCTTTCGCAGAGCGACCCGCGGGCTCACTTCGGCCTGGGTCGGGCGGTTAAGGCTGATCTCGTGGAGGTCCGTTGGCCTGGTGGCAAGACTACCAGGCTAAAGGATGTCAAAGCCGGTCAGATTCTTGCTATTATTGAGGGGGAGAAATGATGCAAGAAGGACGGGATACCCGCGCGACGGAATATAGCCCCCAAAGGGGGCGTTGGAATATAGCCCAGGGCGAAGCAAAGCGAGCCCTGGGTTGGCGTCCCGTGCGACCCGAGCCCCCGGAGGGGGCGATGGAATCCGCGGTGAACCCGACGATCCGTCGCCCCCTTCGGGGGCTTTGGGTGGGAAGGGCAATTTACCCAGGGCTCGCTTTGCTTCGCCCTGGGCTATATTCCATTGCCTCCTCCGGAGGCTAAGAATAGGACATCGGCTGCTACTCAGCGTAAGGAGGTCATGTGAATATGCAACGGCAGGTCTGCTATATGGCGCTGGTGATGTTGGCTGCCGCGAATCCGGTATTGGCTTCCGGGCCTGGGGTCTCGGATCGCCACCCCGTTTACGTCGGCGCGAAGGTCTGCGCGCGATGTCACGCCGGCAAAGCCTCCGGGCACCAGTTCAGCCGGTGGCGGGCGTCGGAACACGCTAAAGCCTACTCCTGTCTGTGGAGCCCGGATTCCAGGAAAATCGCCGAACTGAGCGGGATTCCCGAGGAACCCCAGGAGGCAGCCATGTGCCTGGGTTGCCATGCCACGGCATCCGACACCGAAGCCTGGGAAAAGGAAGACACCTTCTTCCTCGAAGACGGCGTCCAGTGCGAGAAATGCCACGGGCCGGGCAGTGAATACGCCGACCGCGATGTCATGATGGACCGGAACAAAGCCATGATGGCCGGCCTCAAAATGCCCGCCGAACGTGACTGCATGATATGTCACAACATCAAGGGCTCACACGTTGCCATCGTGGGCTCGCCGGTCTTTGACACCAAGGCTGGTATGAAGATGATCGCCCATCCGAAACCCAACCCCGCTGCCGATACACAAGCGTCGGCAAAGCCCTGCGATGACACCGCCTCAGGCAATTATAAGTACACCGGCGTGATGGCCTGTGCTCGGTGCCATAAGGGGCCCATGATGGGCTATCAGTTCAGCCAGTGGCGGGAGAGCCTGCACGCACGTGCTTATGCTGTGCTGGGGACCCCAGCCGGCCAACGGAGGGCAGCCAAGGCTGGTATTGCCGGCGATCCGCAAACATGCCGTAAGTGCCTGCGGTGTCATAGCACCGGTGCGGGGCTTGGGGAAGATCGTTTTCTCGCGGGGTTCGATCAGGCTGACGGAGTCCAATGCGAGAGCTGCCACGGCCCCGGCAGCGAATATCATCCCGAAGCCATCATGCGCGATCGGCGAGCAGCCAGACAGGCTGGTCTGCAACCGGTCACCCAGAAGACCTGCATGAAGTGTCACAAAAACGCCCACGGACGGAAGTTTGACCATGCCGCCGCCGTCAAAAAAATCGCTCACCCCACCCGACTGCCCGAAAAATCCAAGCACGTGCTCGGGCCTCGCTACAAGACCCCGCTCAATCTGGCTCTGTCGCCCGACGGTGGGGAACTGTATGCCGCCTGTGAGGCTTCGGATAGCGTGATCGTCGTGGACGTGTCAGCCCGCAAAGCTGTGGCTGAAATCGAAACCGGCGGTCAGCCCAACGACGTGGCCTTCAGCCACGACGGGACGCGGGCTTATGTGACCTGCCGTCTGGACGACAGCTTGGTGGTGATCGACACCCGAACACGCCGTGTGCTGCGGACCGTCCCGGTCGGCGATGAACCGCACGGGGTGCTTATGGACGAATCCGGTAAGCTCCTTTACGTCCTCAACACCTCCGATGACAGCATCTCGGTCATCGACGCGGAGACTTTCGAGGAGACCAAGCGGCTCAGCGCCAGCCGTGCCCCGTGGTCCCTGGCCATCAGCCCCGACGGCAGATACATCGCCGCCACCAATACCCTGTCGCGCTTCGTGAAGTTTCGCGCGCCGTCGATGTCCGAGGTGACAATAATCGACACCAAACGGGCTGTCGTCGAAAACCGCATCGTCGTCCCAGACGCCAACCTGATGCAGGGCATCGCCTGGCATCCCACCGGTGAGTTCGCCCTGATCACCCTCAACCGCACCAAGAACCTGGTGCCCATGACCCGGCTGCTGCAAGGATGGACCATCACCAACGGCATGGGCGTGATCTGGCGCGACGGGCGGGTGAACCAGGTGCTGCTCGATGAACCGCACATGTGCTTCCCCGACGCCGCCGACATAGCCATCAGCCCCGACGGCAAATATGCCTTCGTCACCAGCAGCGGATCGGATCGGGTCGCCGTCGTCGATCTCGACAAGCTCATCAACATGCTGCAAAGCGCCACGCCCCATGAGCAAGAGCACGTACTGCCCAATCACATGGGCAAGCCCACCGAGTTCGTCGTCAAGCACATCCACACCAAGAACAGCCCGCGGGGTGTGCTGTTCTCACATGACGGGCGAAGCGCCTTTGTGGCTAATGCCCTGGACGATTCGATTACCGTGATCGACGTGCCCAGGCTCGAAGCGGTCGGGCGGATCGATCTTGGCGGCCCGAAGGTGATCACCAAGGTCCGTTACGGCGAGCGGCTTTTTCACAGTGCGGATGTTACGTTTCATCGCCAGTTTTCGTGCCATTCGTGCCATCCGGACGGGCACATCGACGGTTTGACCTACGACATCGAGCCGGACGGGATCGGCATCTGCCCGGTGGACAATCGCACGCTGCGTGGCATCTTGGATACCGCCCCGTTCAAATGGGAGGGCACCAACCCCAGCCTGGCACGCCAGTGCGGCCCACGGTTGGCGGTGTTCTTCACTCGGATCGATCCTTTCACCCCGGAAGAACTGTCCGCCCTGGACAACTACATTTGCACGATACCCCGGCCGCCGAACCGCTATAGGCCGGTCGGTGGGGCGCTGACCCCCGCCCAGCGCAGCGGCAAGCTGGTCTTCGAGCGAACTATGACCAACGACGGGCGAGTCATCCCGCTCGACAACCGCTGTGTGACATGCCACTGCCCGCCCTATTACACCGACCGCACCCGACGGGACATCGGCACCATGTTGTGGCTTGACGAGGAGTGCGAGTTTGACGTGCCGCACTTGAACAACATCTACGACTCAGCCCCATACTTGCACAACGGAATCTCCGAAACGTTGGAGCAAATCTGGACGGACTATAACCCATACGACGAGCATGGGGTGAGCAACGATATGACCAAGGATCAGTTGAACGACCTGGTGGAGTACCTCAAGACCTTGTGAAACCTGTCACGGGGGGCGGATCAATGTGTAAGTTGCTGAAGCAATCGGGTTTTGGGGCGATCATGCTGTTGGGGATCCTTGTGTCCGGTGCCGGGCCTGGGGGTATGTCGCAAACTCGCGAGCCATCAGAACATGGTGAGTGCCCCACCGCCGGGGTGGCCCATCGCTTTAGCGGTGGGGGACACGAACGGTTGGCCGATTCGCGTCCCCCACGGCTAAAGCCATGGGCCACCCGGCCGGACATGCCCTACGTGTACACCAAGTGGGAGCAGTTCACCACCAAGGACGGCCTACCCAACGATCACATCTTCGCAGTCAAGGCTGACGGAGACCGTATCTGGATCGGCACCGAAGACGGGCTGGCTTGCCTGAACAAGGAAACCGGCAAGATTCGATCCTGGCGCGAGGCAGACGGTTTGCCGTGGCGGGTGGTATCTGCCATCGACGTGCATCCGAAGACCGGCGAGGTCTGGCTTGGGCTGTTTGGTGGCGGGCTGGCTCGCTTCAGCGGCGGGCGCTTCGATCATTGGCACCAACTCAACAGCGGACTGGTTAATGACGTGGTCTACGGCGTCTGCGTCGAGCATGACAACATCTGGGCAGCCACCACCGCCGGTGCCAGCCGATACAACACCAGAACCGGCGAATGGTCCATCTTCACCGAGAAGAACGCCCCGATGGAGGAAATCTGGAACTATGGCTGCTGCTACGCCGACGGCTTGGTGTACCTGGGCATCTGGGGCAGTGGAGTGCTGGAGTACAACGTCAAACGGGGAACGTGGAAGGACTACCTCGATCCCGACGGTGAGATGGAGATCGACCTCTATCGCGACGACGGGATCGTCCACGTCATCACCACCGGCGTGAGCTACATCGAGAAGACGCTGTGGGTTACGACGTACTTCGGGGCGTGTCGCTACAGCGGGCGGCACTGGCGTGGTTTCTTCACACACGAGTGCGGTCTGCCCAGCGACTTCAACAACGCCGTCAAAGGGCGCAGCGCCCACGAAGCCTGGTTCTGCACCGACAAAGGCCTGGGTGCCCTGATGGACTTTACCACCGACACCTGGGTTACCTACACCACGGACCACAAGACCCACACCGGCAGGGCTCTTGTGCGGCGTGGCAAGGAAGTGTTGGCTGACATTAAGACCATGCCCAATCTTCCGCACAATTACGTGTTGTGGGCGGAGTTTGACGGCGACGATGTGTGGCTGGGAACGTCCAAGGGTCTAGGCCATGCTATCGGTGAGGGATATTACCCCAGGCTTCGCCCGGGGAGCAAGATAACCGTTGGAGGCATGGGTGCCCCCAATCAGTACCGCGACCGTGAGGGAGCGGCCTCCAATCAGTACCG
>JAGLWJ010000511.1 GCA_023133475.1 Phycisphaerae bacterium
ATTACTGCTTCTTCCACGTCTGTGCAGTCGAGACCGGTGTTTGCCTGCCTCGCCCGGAGTCTTGCCCCGATACGTGGCAGCCGGTCTGCGGATGCGATGGGGTAACGTATATCAACGCCTGTATGGCAGCTATGTCCGGCATGAGCGTGGATTACCAGGGCGTGTGCGAGGGCGCCTACTGCTGGTCGAATGACGACTGCGAGCCGGATGATTACTGCTTCTTCCACGTCTGTGCGGTGGAGACCGGTGCCTGCCTGCCCCGACCTGAGTTCTGCCCGGACATCTGGGACCCGGTATGCGGATGCGACGGTGTGACATACCCCAATGCCTGTGAAGCCGCCATGGCAGGCATGAGTGTGGACTACAAGGGTCCCTGTATCTGCACGGGCAACTCCGACTGCGCGCCCGATCAGTTCTGCGAGTATCCCCTTGGCAAGTGTGAGCCGCCGGGGACCTGTCAGCAGCGGCCTGACATCGTACCGCCGTGCTGGGACCCGGTATGCGGATGCGACAGGGTGACTTATGCCAATGTCTGGTGTGCAGCCAAGGTAGGTGTGAGCGTGGACTTTGAGGGGGCGTGTGATGGCGGTGATCTGGACGGCGACGGCGACGTGGACCTCGATGATTATGTGGTATTCCAAGGTTGCTTGACCGGTTCCGGCACTCCCCCGCCGCTTCCGTGTATCGATGCGGACCTCGACTACGATAACGACGTGGACTTGCTGGATTTCCGCCGGTTCCAAGCCAGGTTCTCCCCGACGCCTCCCTCGCCGTACGTGGCGGAGTATTCCAACAGCGGATGCCTGGACCGCACTCGCGACGAGTATCCGCCGTGCGGGGACAATGAGATTGTGCTCACCGTGGAAGGCAATACCCTTAACGTGCTGCACTTAAATGCCACGTACAACTGCTGCCCGGACGACATTGTCATCTCTTTGACTGTCGAAGGGGATGTGCTTCGGCTGACTGAGGAGGAGATACTCACCAATCCCTGTTACTGCATCTGCTGTTACGAGGTGCGGGCGCGGATAGTTGATCTGCCATCGGGCGAGTACACGGTTGAGTTCTGCTGGTACGATTACGAAACCTACGTGGAAATGTGTTATACCGAAGACATTGTTATCCCGTAATTGGGTGAGTGTAGGGCGGGTTCCACCCGCCGGGGCAAGGTAGGGCGGGTTCCACCCGCCGCAGCTTAAAAGGCGGATAGAGCCCAACGGCACTAAGTTAAGAGTGTTTACCAAGCTCGAAAGAGACACAGCGTAGCAACTGGAAACAGGCGAGTCGGTGTTTTTGTTATTGAAAACCTATCTGCTAACACTGTGCACTGTAGTGCTAAGGCGATCTCGTACATGTTCAGCACTCACTCGAAAGGGTGTGTGTGCGCCGATCTCGCTTAACGTATGGGCAATGGTTGAAGCACGCCCTGGCGCTAGCCCCCGGAGGGGGCGTTGGAATATAGCCCAGGGTGAAGCCTGCGCTACACGGAGGATAAAAAGGATGAGAGGTTATCGTTATTGCACCATTGCGATGTTGGCCATCTTGGCCTGTTTGGTTTTTTCCCATCCGGGCGCGGTTGCGTCTGAGTACGTTATCACCAACCTCGGCACGCTTCCCGGGGGAGGTTCGAGCGAAGCCCTTGGCATCAATAGCTCTACCGAGGTGGTCGGGCGGGCTTATGACGCTGGCGGGCACCAGCGTGCTTTCCTGTGGCAAAACGGTGCGATGTCCGACCTCGGCACGCTCGGCGGCTCTGAGAGCTATGCCTGGGACATCAACGACTCCGGTCAAGTTGCGGGATGGGCTGACCGCTCCGGCGGCGTCACCCGTGCCTTCCGTTGGCAGAGCAACGTAATGGTCGATCTCGGCACACTCGGTGGCGGGCAGAGTTGGGGATTCGGCATCAACAACGACGGGCAAGTGGTGGGCAAGGCGGAGACCGCCGGCGGGCAGGAACACGCCTTCCTCTACAGCAGCCCCTTGATGACAGACCTCGGCACGCTGGGTGGTTCATACAGCGACGCCCTGGCCGTCAACAGCCTGGCTCAGGTGGTCGGCAGGTCTGTCACCAGCGGCTATCGCGCCTACATCTGGGAAAACGGGACCATGTCCATGCTCAGTGACAGCAGCCCGCGCCTGACCATGGCCCGCGGCATCAACGACGGCGGGCAGGTGGTATGCACCGCCGGTTTTGCCGCATACATGTGGGAAGACGGTGTGTCCACCAACCTCGGCTCGATACCCGGATACCAATACCCCGAGCCGTATGACATCAACGAGCAAGGGGTAATAGTCGGCTGGGCGACTGACGGGATGAGTTGGCACGCTTTCATCTACCGCGATGGTGTGATGACTGACCTCAACAACCTGATCCCGCCCGCGTCCGGCTGGACGTTGCAACAGGCTGCGGCTATCAACGATCTGGGGCAAATTGTGGGGTACGGCTCCTTTGGTGGTCAAGCCCGTGCCTTCCTGCTGAAGCCCGACTACGACGGTGACGGGGTGGCTGACGACGTGGACAACTGCCCGGACGTGCCGAACCCCGACCAGCAGGATTCCGACAATGACGGAATCGGCGACGCTTGCGATAACTGCTCTGGAGTCTACAACCCGTCCCAATCAGATGCTGATAACGATGGTGTGGGCGACCTCTGTGACAACTGCCCGACGGTCTACAATCCCTCCCAAGCCGATGCCGACAACGACGGTGCCGGCGATGTCTGTGACGGATGCCCGTACGATCCCGACAAAATCGAGCCGGGCATCTGCGGTTGCGGCGTGCCAGATACCGACTCCGATGAAGACGGCGTGCCGGACTGCCTGGATGGATGCCCGGATGATCCGAACAAGATCGAACCGGGCGTGTGCGGCTGTGGCGTGCCCGATATCGACACCGACGGCGACGGGGTGCTCGACTGCATCGACAACTGCCCCGATCATCCCAATCCGGATCAGGCGGATTGTGACGGCGATGGGATCGGCGACGTATGCGCCATCGCGACCGGCATGAGCAATGACTGCAACGGCGACGGGATTCCCGACGAGTGCGATATCGCCGTGTCTCTCGATCAGGAAGTTGTGCCGCCCAGTGGCGGCAGCTCGAGTTCGTACGTCGGGTTGCATCCCTTCGGGTCCGAGCAGGACGCAGCCCAAAGCTTCACCACCGAGCGAAGCGGATTGCTTACGCGAGTGGATGTCTACGTTCGCCAAGGCGCCGACCCGATCCCGCTGGGGACGTCGCTTCAGGTCGACATAACCGGTGTGGACATCGACGGCAGGCCTGACGAAAGCGCGATACTCGGCACGAGTAATTTTATTTCAGATGATCTGCCGGTCTCATGCGGGTTTGTTCAAGTGGACTTTACCGGACAGGAGATTCAATTGGTATCCGGGATGCAATATGCAATTGTGCTGAGAACGCCGTTGCTCGGCGTGGGGTACTACTTCTTCTGCGGTGACACGCAGGCCGGCATCTATGACGGCGGAATCGCTCACTGGCGCAGGGTGACCCAGGGCTGGCAGACGAGTTGCAACGACATGGGCTTCCGGACTTTTGTGCTTGGTGTGCGCAATGATTGCAACAACAATGACATACCCGACGAATGCGACATCACCGCCGGCACCAGCCTCGATTGCAATGGCACGAGGGTCCCGGACGAATGTGAGCTTCTCGGCAGCGGCGACTTCGACGGTGATGGTGACGTGGACCTGGACGATTATGCCGCGCTGGCTGACTGCCTGGCCGGCCCGGGGGCAATGCCTGCCCCGCCGTTGCCCGAGTGTGCGGGCACTTGTCTGAGAGTTTTCGACTTCGACACCGACGGCGACGTGGACCTGAAAGACTTCGCCGCGTTCACGCTCGGGAGCGGAGGCAAACAGCCGCGGATCGACAGCTATTCCAACAGCGGGTGTTTGCCCGGCTCGCGTGATGATTATCCATGGTGCGGCGACGATGTGATCGAACTCACCGTCGTGGAATCAGCCCTACACGTGCTGCATAAAAACGCCACGTACAATTGCTGCCCGGACGATATCCTGATCTTCCTGTCGGTCGAGGGGAACGTGTTGTGGTTGACCGAGGAGGAGGTCCTGACCATGCCGTGCGATTGCATGTGTTGCTACGACGTGCAGGCCACCATAATCGGCTTGGCTCCGGGCCTGTATACCGTCGTATTTTGCTGGGATGATTATGAGACCAGCCAGCAGCAATGCCACATGCAAGACATTGTGATTCCATGATGGGCTGACAACGCAGAGGAGGCAGAATCCCCTGTAGGGTGGGTGGAGCTTCGCGCAGCGAAGCGAAACCCACCGCGCCGGCGTAGAGCCGGCTTATGTTTGTCACTTGAGTTCGTCACTTGAGAGTGTCGAGTTCCAGCCTGCTTTCCGCCTTTCGTTTTGGCACTCTGCATCGTGAGCTTTGAGTGCTCAATGCTCAGATCCACCCATTGGTTGGTCAGGTGTTTGAAACGTTTGTGGGTCGCGATCTGTTTGCGAATCCCCGTGACCCATTCCCGCCTGATGCCACAAAAGATGGCCACACCCCAAATTTATCTGTCGCCACTTGAATCCGGGCACCCGTTGCGGGTATTCTGTCAGTATCGTGGGCTTGCAGGCCTGGAGGGGCGTGTGCTATGTAGGGCACACCGTCTTGCAGCCTATCGTCCTCTCTTCTTGGGGAGAATAACATCATGTCCACACGCGTTTCGCTCGATCTGGTTGCTGCTATCCTGTTTGGGATATGCTCTTCGTTCGTGATTACCGGATGCTCGACGTCGGCAACGTCCGGCAACGCCAATGCCGCCAATGCGAATTCGTCTACCGGTTCCGGTGACGATGCAGCGGAGGAGGTCATCTTCAACAACCATAATCCGTCCAGCGTTCATAACGGTTCGTCGGTGGATACGCAGTTCACGACGACACAGCGTTATCGGGTGACATCCATCGAGACGTATCACTGGAACGGCGGCACCGGTATGGCGGCCGCCGGCACGATCAGCCTCTACGATAGCAGCGCCGCGTTGGTCGGCACGTGGGCCTGTACCGGCAGGGCGGGCCAGGGTGGCGTGCCGAATGCGTACTGGACGTGCCTGCCCGAATGGGAGATACCGGCTGGCACGTACACGGTGGTGGACTCGGATTCGGCGACGTGGTCGTGCAACACGGACTCGGGTGAGGCTGGGATGTGTATCGTCATGGGCGTGCCCATCAGTAGCGATACCGTTCCGGACGCAACGGGTGATTCGCCGGAGACGGTTGCCAAACGGTATCTGGAGGCGCAGGCTGCGGGCGACACGCAGGGCATGCTCGACGAAAGCGCACTTCACCTGATGACCGATAACGAGGTGGCGGAGTCCAGGGCAGCCGCCGACGTCATTGCCCAGCGTGCAACGCTTTCAGGTTTTTCGTTCACACATCTTGCGACCGGATACGATGCCGAACGCACGATGTCGATGGTGCGGTGTCAACACGAGGTCACGGTTACGGTGAACGGCGTATCGGACGAGCAGGAGGGCGGAACGTTTTTCTGGATGGTGTGGCATGACGGGCGCTGGAAGATCCGCAACGTGTTTCCTGATGAACTCGTCGCTTTGGCGCTGGCGGAACAGAAGGGGCTTCTCGGCGAGAAGGAGCAACGCACCATGCGGCTCTACACGTGGCAGGAAGTAAGCGATCAGTTCAGCCGGGAACTGATGACCGCAACGCTGAACACGGGCAAGCTCGCGCTCGATGTGAAAGGATCCGCCATCGGAGCCAAACCCATCACAGGCGATGCACTCTCCTGGTGGTACACGGTGGGCGACATGGTCGTCAGCGCGAAGGAGGTCGTGGACGACGCCCAGGAAGGGCGCCTCAAATCGGTCTTCTGGGGCTCCACGTCCGTCGCGTGGGGGGTGGTTCAGCTTGTGGCTGAGCCGTTTCCGGGGTTCGACCACGCATCGGATTTCGTCGGTGCGGGACTGGACCAGATTCACAATTGGAGCCAACAAAAAGAGACGTACATCGCGATGCTGTCGAGTCTCAAGCAAGGTGATTTCCGCAACTATGAAACGTACCTGATGCTGCGACCGCAGCAGAATATCCCCGCCGGCGTCAACTTCGACCTCGCAGAGGATTGGGTCGGTGACGGTCTCGCCCTCGAGGGCATTACGTTTCTGACCGACGATGCGATCGCAAGCGGCGTGCAGTTGGCTTTCGATATCGGTGCGCTTGTGGCTGTTCATCAAGATGAGACGCCGACCTACTTCGCCCGGGCTGTCTTCATGGGCGCGCACGTTTCAGGATTCGCTCCCCACCAGGT
>JAGLWJ010000512.1 GCA_023133475.1 Phycisphaerae bacterium
GGAGTTCCTGAAATGGCGATGGATCTGGAGGTCTTCGGGCCGTTCGATGTGCCATGCGACGGTTCTGGGAATGTGAAGAGAATCGAGAGTAAACACAAGGCAGTGTTCTGGTCGGACGCTGCACTCAGGCAATTGCGAAAGAAGCAAGGTTGTTATGTGTTCGCGCTGCGGGCAGCGAAGGGGTTTGTCCCATGGTATGTGGGTCAGGCGGGCAACGGTTTCGAGCAGGAGACTTTCACGGCGCACAAGCGTGACAAGTACAACCGTGCGCTAACTCGACGGCAGAGGGGAGTTCCTGTGCTGTTCTTCGTTGGCCCTCCGGGAGCAAAGAAAATGGTCCCGTCCAAAGAGCTGAATCACATGGAGAAAGAGCTGATTCAGTTCGCGATCACAAGGAACCCGGATATCTGCAACGTGCAAAACACGAACAATGCACCCCGTTGGACGATCCAGGGAGTGATCAGATCTCCGCGCGGTAAGCCTTCGACACCCGCGAAGAAGTTCAAGACGATGTTGCAGATTTGACTCGCGTGGAATACAGTTCTTCGGCTTCATTCTCACCCTCCGCGCACGCTGTTGCGCCACAGCTTGGGCAGCTTGGGCTGCTCCTTCTCCAGTGCCGGCCCCATGTACGGCCGCTTGCGAATGCGGCGGCTTGCCGGGCGGAGAAGTTCCCTTGCGTTTGCGGATGCTGCGCTTGGCTGTCGTTCGGATGAACGCACCCCCGCGTAACAGAACCTGCCGCTTGGCCTTGTTCACCGCCCGCCATACCTTGGGCCGGTCGAAGAACCGGCTCTTGATCCGCACACCGATCATCGCGCTTACTCAAAGTCTTCGGGATGCACGAACTGCGGCGGAATGGCATACCAGCCCTCGGGTAGCGTCACGCGGTCGGAACTTAGCTTCCACTCGCCGTCAATCCGGCGGTACACCGTTCCCGTTGTCTTTGGCCCGATCCGTACCGGACTGTCGTCTGCGACCAGCACGGTGACGATCAGTATCCTTCGCAGTCCTCATCGCTCACGTCCTTGGCGTCCGCCTCAGGCTTGCACACAGCGTAGACCACGTCGCACAGCAAAACCGGGTCGCGAATCAGCTTCTCGATCAGCGTGCCCTCGACGATCTTGAGCAGGTCCACGTCAAGCAACCCGCGCACGCGCTTGATCGCGTCGACGTTGATGGCGATCGTGGACGATCGCCCGGCATTGTCAGTGAAGGATTTCACGACTGTTGGTCCTTTAGACTATTAGACTGTTAGGGGCTCCGTTGTTTGGCTGTTCGATTATTCGACCGCTGACCGATGTGCCGTCTTGCCTAACAGTTGAACGGCGCGGGTGCCCCACCCTCTCTGAGGGTGGGGGACTGATTTGAATTCCGGCAATTAACTCGAATGTCGATGCCGTGACGGATTCAGTCCCCCACCCCTGGAAGGGGCGGGGCACCCATGCTATACTAGCTCCGTGACGGACCAGCGAAAACTTAATTTCGGGACGAAGCGATGGCCGACTCAGATGACCGATGCGTGGGTGCCCCACCCTCTCTGAGGGTGGGGGACTGATTTGAATTCCGGCAATTGCCTCGAATGCCGATGCCGTGACGGATTCAGTCCCCCACCCCTGGAAGGGGTGGGGGACCCAGGCTATACTAGCTCCGTGACGGACCAGCGGGAACTTGATTTCGAGACGAAGCGATGGCCGACTCAGATGACCGATACCTAAAAATCGTCCTCGACGCAATTCGGGTCTGCGTTTCCTACAAGCCAAAACTCGGGCAGAGCAGCAAGGTAGGTCTCGACTTGAACGACTTCCAAAGGCTGTACCGCTCCGACCCCTTCTATAGTTGGTTCGGTCTCGACAATCCCCTGATGTACGCTGCCCACAGGGCCGCCGGCGGAATGACCAGCGTCTACCGTCAAATCGGGATGGGATGCGAGAGGCTGATACGACAATTGCTCCAGGATTACCTTGGGCTTTGCCCAACCGATACAACGTGGTCGTACACCACCGTCGGCGTAAACAAGAAGACACGCAAACTCTCACTCGACGGTCGAATACCACTGGACGAACTCAAGAAAGATGAGGATCGACAGAGGGTCAAAGGCTGGATTGGCGCTGAATGCAAAGACCTCGGGGTTGACCCCAGCATCGCCCAATCCCTCAAAGGTGTGGTCTTTGAGATACGGCAGGGGTACAAAAGCAAAGATGCAAAGCGTCAGAATGCCGACATTGCCAATGCTGCGACCGCCTACACGCAGGCATACCTGCCCTGCTTGCTGATCCTCTCCGCGCAGATTGATACCGACATCGCTTCCAGATACCAACAAGAACAATGGGCAATCTTGATCGGAACCGTGGACAATAATCCAGTCACCTCGACCTATGCCTTTATGCGTGACGTGGTCGGATACGACCTTGCCGCTTTTTTTGAGCGACACAAACAAACGCTGCATAAGACAATAGATGCCGTGCTGAATGCGCTGCTGAGCGCCGAGAATCAGCAAGGGGGCTGATGTGCCGAAGCAAAGAGCCGAGCTAACGCATAAGCATAACATAAATAATGGGCGTCACGGTTGGTTGCGCCTGACGCCGGCCTATTCCCTCAAACTGGTCAATAACATTCTGGACGAATACTCAGGGCACTTGCGGGTCTTTGACCCATTCTCAGGGACGGCAACAACCACTCTTGCCGCGGCGTCGAGGGGCAACGATGCCGTCTCGGTGGACATCAATCCATTCCTGATTTGGCTGGGAAAAACCAAGGTTGCCCGATACCAACCGCAGACCGCCGATGCCGTCCTCGATTTCGCAGAGACGCAGGCCGACCGATCTTCGCTTGATTTGGTGAGCCCTGCCGACCCGCCACCCATATCAAAGATTGAAAGATGGTGGGATGAAGACTCGCTGCTGTTTCTCCGTCAACTCAGGGGCAAGATGGTTTCCGCGACCAAGCCAGGCTCATCGCTTCGCAACCTGTTGGACATCGTGTTTTGCCGCACCCTGATCAAGCTCTCCAATGCAGCCTTCAATCACCAGTCGATGTCCTTCAAGGATCGACCTCACTCCGATGGGCAACTGAGCATCTTCACGGATGCCGATCCTCATATCGATCAATTCATCGAGGATGCCGCCGTTGTCGCCAGGTCGGCAAAGGTCAATCCGAAGGGCAAGGCGAGTATCATCCTTGCAGACTCACGCCAGTTATCACCCGATGACGTTGGCCAGTTTGATCTGCTCATTACGTCGCCCCCTTACCCCAACAGGATGTCATACATACGAGAGCTGCGCCCTTACATGTATTGGTTGGGGTTTCTGACGGGCGCTCGCCAGGCAGGCGAACTCGACTGGGAAGCAATCGGGGGGACGTGGGGCATCGCAACGAGCCTACTTGCCAAATGGCAACAAAATGGTGACGCCTATCTCCCTGATTACTTGCAGAATGCCGTGGAAAAGGTGGCGCGTTCAACCAACAAAAACGGGTTCCTGCTGAGTCGGTACATCAGCAAATATTTCGTGGACATCTGGCAACATCTACAGAGCGTCAAGAAACTGATGGCCCGTGGAGCCGAAGTTCACTACATCGTCGGCAATTCCACGTTCTACGGGGTCATGATCCCTGTTGAAGAAGTCTATGCCGATATGCTTAAGCGCCTCGGGTTTTCGTCGGTGAAGGTAACGGCAATCCGTAAGCGCAACTCCAAGAAAGAACTCTTCGAGTATGTCGTCTATGGTCGAGCCTGACCGATGGCCCATGTTTGCCTGATCCAACTCGGCAGGGGTGGCCCAGGGCTTTAGCTCTGGGGGACACGAATCGCATCAGGATTCGCGTCCCCCACCGCTAAAGCGGTGGGCCACCCGCCAATCTCCCCCCAAAGGAAGATATTGCCGGGGAGTCGTGGAAACTCAAGCGGCGTGGACCTGTAGGGCGGGTTTCACCCACCTTATCCATATCTCACGGCGGGTAAAACCCGCCCTACCTTCGCGGCGGGTGGAACCTGCCCTACGCCTATCTATCGTGCGGTGCCGTTGCTTTCGAGCGAGTCGCGAGTGATCTGCAATCGCAGACGGTTGATCTTTCTAGGCCCGGCATCGGTGACACATATCTTGATGTTGTCGTGGGCACATTCGGCACCGGATTGGGGGATTTTGCCCAGGGCGCTGAATACGAAACCGCCGATGGTCTCGTAGTCCTCGCTCTCGGGCAGATCGATGTCCAGTTCGTCGTTCAATTCGTCGATGCGCATCCGCGCGTCCACCTCAACGGTGGAATCGTCGATGCGGCGCAACGGTTCCTGGTCCTGGTCCTCATACTCGTCGACGATCTCGCCGACGAGTTCCTCGAGGATGTCCTCGATGGTCACCAGGCCGGCGGTCCCGCCGTACTCGTCCAGGACGATGGCCATGTGCCCTTTGCCCTCCTGGAATTCATGCAGCAGGTCGCGCAGTTGCTTGCTCTCGGGGATGTATATCGGCTCACGCATGATCGCACCGGCGTCGAAGGGTTCCGGGTTGGCGACCTGCAAAAGGTCTTTGGCGTAGATGATGCCGACGATGTTGTCCACCGTTTCCTCATAGAGCGGGACACGCGAGTGCCCCTTCTCACGAATGAGTTCCTTGAGTTCCTCGAAGGTGACGTCCCTGGGCATTGCGTTGATGTCGGTCCGCGGGGTCATGATCTGGTCCACCTGCGTATCACGGAATTCGATGATGGACTCGATCATCTCCTTTTCTTCTTCGTCGACCACTCCATGAGCTTCGCCTTCGCTGACCACCTTGAGAATCTCCTGTTCCAGGTGGTCGGCGGTGATATCCTTGCCCTCGTCCCGAACCCCCGCCAGGCGACGGACCAGCCAATCCAAAGCCAGTAGCGGCACCACCAGCGGATACAACACGCAACGCAGGACGCGCAGAACGGGAAGCGAAACGATGAGCAGGGATTCCCCGGCATACTTGGCCCAGGCGGAGGGGATCGCTATTCCAAACACCAGAACGCCCGCCAGAGCAAGCACAAACGCCCATAGGTATGTGCCAAATGAAATCCCATCCGTGTCTCGGCGCAGACTCTCCACCACCACCAGGACAAAGCTCAGCAACGCCATCGCCCGCAGTACGGCTGTGGCAAGAAGGAATTGCACGCGAAGCTCCAGCAGGTGGTTCAACTCCTCTTTGCGCCCTTGCAGCTCCATCTTCTCCGCCAAACGCGCACGGGACGGCAGACGCAATGCCAGATTCACCACCGTGGACAGGAGCACCACAAGAAGCTGCCCCACCGCCAGCCAGATCAGCCAACTACCCACCGATTATCGCCTCTTTGCAGGTCCTCGAATTCGCTGTCGGCTGAGCGTACCTGCGTTGCCCCGCCGGTGACATCCACTGATTTCGCCAACTCCCTACTTGTCAACTCTCTGCGGTCTCTGCGGTGAAACGTCCGAGCCGCCAGCCGACACGAGATCGACCACCACAATTGCTTCCCCACCTGGTGCACAAGCAATCCTCGAACCGTCGGGGCCAAAAGCCTGTGACGGGCCTGCGATCCCCCCCTTGTCCGAATTGCCGGCCTCCTCCGCGGAGACCGGGAACACCCCGCAAACGTAGCTTGCACACCTCTGAGCCAGCTTGCTCAATCGGTCGCCTACCTCATCACTCCGGCGGTGTGGCACTTTGCCGTTGCACACCGTCCCGGATACGACCAGAACACCCCCTGCCTCAATGACATCGTCGGGCACCTCATCATCCACGTGTTCGCCGAGCAACAGCCCCACAGCCCCGATCGAGGTCGCCCACACACGCACCGGCAAACGTTGAGCATCGTTTTGCCGGGCCGTCTTAATCAGCACGTCGCCGTCGGGGTCGAGCAACACTCCTCGAACCAGCGGCCCACTTTCGTCACGGCCCCAAAACCCGCCCGCAAGGAAGACGCCCCATTCGCGGGCCTTCATCGCCAGCGGACCCAACAGGGCGTAGCCCATCGCTCGAGTGAGCCCGCTGGAGACCGCGTGCCCGAGATCGGACTCGCAGCCGGCGGGAACGACCACCAGGTCCGGCGCGGGATCACACTCGCAAGTCTGGTCGATCAAGCGCATCAGCCGAGCGATGTTGGCTGACCGGACGCCGGGCGTAACTGCGATCTGAATCAATCCCACCCTCATCGATCCGCTCCTAGTATGACAGTGCTAGTTCCCGGTTGGTGGGTTCCACCTCGCTCCGCGAGGTTCCACCCACCCTACGTCTTGCCTTGTTGCCTATTGCCTCTTGCCTCTCCTCCATACACCGCACCCAGGCCCAGAAGCGTTAGAATGCGGTCCTCCTCCGCGTGCATGGTGGCTGAGTCGTCGTCGGCCTGGTCGTCGTAGCCGATCAGGTGCAACACCCCATGAACAGTGTAGAGCAAAGCCTCAGCCTCGATGGAATGGTCTCTTTCGGCAGCCTGACGTGCGGCGGTCTCCCACGAAATGATGATTTCGCCTTCAAGTGGGGCGTCGTCTTCATCTTCACTGAGGTCGAAACTGATCACGTCAGTCGGCCCGTGGTGCCCGAGATACTGCCGGTTCACCGCGGCGATTTGCACATCGTCCACCACCGCAACACCAATGCGTGCGGGACGGCTTTGATGTTCACGAAGGGTCAACATAACCGCCCGCCTGAGCAGATCGGCGTCGATATGCGGGTGGGTGCCCTGGTCGTCGGACAGGCATATGTCGTAGGGGGAATCCTCGTCCATCGCTGATCGGTCTTTGTCCTCCAAGATACCCTTATCCGGCACTTCTTGCCTGCTGATTGCCCTGGTCGTCAGCGTGGTTGGCTTCACTCTTGTCTTGCTTCGTTGCGGTCTTGGGATAAGCCACCCGCCCATGATAAAACTTGCACAAGCTCTTGACCAGAGATTCCTCGACGCGATGCAGTTGTCGCAGGGTAACCTCACAATCGTCGAACTGCCCATCATTCAAGCGATCCATCAGCACCGCGTGCACGAGATTCTCGATCCGTCCCGGGGTAGGCTCGGGCAAAGCCCGCACTGCCCCCTCCACCCCGTCACACAGCATCAGAATCGCCGATTCCTTGCTATGGGGTTTAGGCCCGGGGTAGCGAAATTCGCTGTCTGGGACCATCCGGTCGTGTTTCCCGGTGGCGATTTGTGGTTGTTTCTCGCTGGCTGCGTGGTGGAAGTAGCGGACCACGGTGGTCCCGTGATGCTCGGCGATGAACTGGTGCAGGATGCGGGGCAGCCCGTATTCCTTGGCCATCTCGATGCCGTCCTTTACGTGCCCCACGATGATCAGCAGGCTCATGGTGGGCGACAGATTATCGTGGCGGTTGATCGAGGCCTCCTGGTTCTCGGCGAAGTAGTCCTTCTTGAGGATTTTGCCGACGTCGTGGTACAGCGCCCCGACCCGGGCCAGCAGGGCGTCGGCCCCTATCGCTTCGCAAGCAGCCCCTGCCATGGTGGCCAGCACCAGCGAGTGGTTGTAGGTCCCAGGTGCATCATGGGCCAATCTCTGCAAGAGCGGCTTGGTGGCGTCCCCCCACTCTTGCAGGGTCAGCGGAGTGGCGATCTTGAAGGCCCGCTCGATGAATGGGAGCGAAGCCTGGATAATCAGAGCAGCCCCCATCGCAGTGACACCAGCCACCCCCGCCCGCTGGACGATGAACTCGGTCTGGTGCCCCTGGATCAAGCCGTAGGCAAGGCAGACACTCGCCACCGCTGCCGCGGTCATTGCCCCGGAGATCACCAGAATCGTTCGCGTGCGAATGTTGACCAGCGTCAGCGTGACCACCGTGCTCCCCGCTGCCAGCAGCACCAGCAGGTCGATGTCGCCCCGCACCGTGACCACCACCAGCACCGAAACTATCGTACACACGCCCGAAGCAAAACGACGCTGATAAGCGATGATCAGAATAGCAGCAGCCAGCAGCATCGGGCCAATGGCCAACTCCCGGTAATCGAAGCGAGCGTTGATGAACTTCGAGGAGGCCAACACAGCCAACAAAAGAACCCCAAAAGCAATGGTGCGGCTATGCACCTCCAGGACCCGCGGCTGATACTGGTGCACATAAGCGAACAGGGCAAAGCTCAAAAGAGCCATGAGTATGGTAATGCCCGCCCGAGCCATCAGGCGTTGCTCACGAAGACTCTGCCCCTCCCCGGTGCCTGCCTTGTCACTGAGTACCCACAGATAAGCCGCGTGCTCACATTGCAGCAGTTGGATGTGCTCCTGGTTCAGCGACAGACGCTCTTCACCAGGCGAGGGCGAGATCAGCGGGCTTCCCTTCTTGTAGCGAATTACGACATCCTCGATCGCCGCGAACACCGCATCCATGGCTGCCCGCGTCGCCGCGGTGTCGAACAGCAGTATCGGCTCGTCAGCCAGACGACGCCTCACAATCTCCGACACGGCGGAACGCAACGGGGACGGGAACGTCAGCGTTGCCAGCCTCTCTGCCTGACCTTCGATGATGCTCGGGTTGGAGATTGGGATCAGTTGCACGGTGCTGATTTCCAGCGGTTCGCCCGGTCCCTGCTCCGGCTCCACCCCGTCGGCTGTCGGGCGGACGGGCAGCACCCGGGCCACCGCCGAATTCGACGCCGGCTGACGATCTTCCTCGACGGTAGGCCTGACCGTATATTCGTCTTGCAGACGACCTTTCAGGGCACTGAGATACCCCGCGTAGAACTTGCCTCCGGCTTCGTCGGACAACCGCTGCAACTCGTTGAAAGTCGCCGCGGTCACCTTCCAGCCTTTGTCGGTGGCAATAGACGCAAACGTGTCGTAAGAGTCTGCCCCCTTGGCATCCAGATGAAGGTTTTGCAGTTCGCCGCCGATGCGGGCGATCAGTTCGACGTTCACCCGATAGTAGCTGGGGGTCGCCTCTTTGGCTGCCTTACGGGCACGTTGCGTTTGCTTTTCATCGATCCGCGAGAAGCTGACCCGTGCGTTGATAGGGCCGGTGATGGCATCGCCCACCCGGTAGCCCAAAGACGACTTGCCGTAAAGAGCAATAACCGTAGCGCCGAGGAAGAACGCCAGCGTGGCAACAGCAGACCACACCCCAACCCGCTCCTGAAACTGCTCCCACAGCGGTTTGGAACTCTCCGCCCGGACACGTTGGGCCTTGCTGCGCCGGTCGCTACGTTTCTTGCCGAACCAAAACATCACTAAGTCTCGAGACTCAGAAGCTATCAGCTTTCAGCTTTCAGCCGTAGGGCGGGTTCCACCCGCCTTCCGCAGAGCCGGGTGGCCCACCGCTTTAGCGGTGGGGGACGCGAATACTCCCCGCGAGTCGTGTCCCCCATAGTGTGCTCCGCAGTGAAATATCCGGGCTTACCGGTCCTCCAACCCGGTGGGGCCATAGGCCTCCACGATCCGATTCACCAGCTTGTGACGCACGATATCGCACCGCTCCAGCCGCAGAATCGCAATACCCTCGATACCCCCCAGCCGTTCGAGAACATCGATCAAACCGCTCGGCTGACCGCGCTCCAGGTCCACCTGCGAGTCGTCGCCGGTGACGATCATCTTGCTGCCATGCCCCAGGCGGGTCAGGAACATCAACATCTGCGAGATCGTGCAGTTCTGGGCTTCGTCGAGGATCACCGCGGCGTGGTTCAGCGTGCGGCCACGCATGAACGCCAGCGGGATCACCTCGATAACGTCGTTCTGCATGAAACGCTGAATCTGGTCGAAGCTCATCATGTCGTGCATCGCGTCGAAAAGCGGGCGAAGATAAGGATTAACCTTCGCCTGCATGTCGCCGGGCAAAAAACCGAGCTTCTCGCCAGCCTCAACCGCCGGGCGCACCAACACGATCCGCTTGATCCGGGACTGCTTGAGCATCGAAATCGCCATCGCAACCGCCAGGTAGGTCTTGCCCGTTCCCGCCGGGCCTACGCAAACGGTCAGATCGTTCGCCCGGATGGCGTCAATGTACTTCGCCTGACCCTCGGTTTTAGGAATTATGCTGATGCCCGGAGTGTAAACTTCGATCGCGTGGCTGCCCTGTGACTTCTGCGACGTCGCCTCAGCCAAAACCGCAGCCACCTCTTCGTGCGACAGGTGGTCCACCGACTCCAGACGCTTCTGAAGAATATCAAGGACCTCAGCCGCTTTACCCACTGCCGCACTCTCCCCGCTCAGCCGGATTGTCGAGTCGCGGGCGGTAACGCGCACACCCAAAGCTGTACGGATGAGCTTCAAGTTAGCGTCAGCCGGGCCAAACAACGCTCTTCGCTTAGAGCCCTCGGTAATGGCGATGTTCAATTCCAACGCGCCGCGTGAACTCCTCTTGAAACCTTCCCCCCGATTGCGCCAATCCCTCGCAGAGGATCTGCGCCTTCATCTACTACTACCTATATTCTACACCACCGGCCACAAACATGTCAGCAGAAACCACGCCACCGGACAGGCTAACACAGGACTATCAATAATGTCCAGAACCCCGCCGAAGGCGGGCAGGAGCTTGGCTGAGTCCTTCGCACCGGCGGAGCGCTTGAACACCGATTCAAGCAGGTCTCCAAGCTGGCCTGAGATTGACATAACTGCCCCGAAAATAATAACTTGCGATATAGTGAGGGAATGGAAAAGCTGCGTCATGGTGTGCATCAGCGGAACGACTTCGCCGCCCTCCCGGCCGCCAGGGACGGAGAGATTAAGCTCCGGGCTGAACCAATCGAAAGCAAACCAGAACAAAAGTGACACTGCAATGCTGGAGAAAATACCCCCCAAAGCCCCCTCGACCGATTTCTTCGGGCTGATCCACGGGATCAGTTTGTGCCTCCCGATGGCGGAGCCGATGAAAAACGCTCCGATATCCGAAACCTTGATGACAGTCAGGACGATCAGCAGCAGCCACACGCCATCTGGGCCGTGCAAAAAATCGTGACAACGCAGTTGCAGGGCAAAGGACGGCAGAAAGCCCGCGTAGATCATGATCGCCCAGGTGGCAGCCACATCGTTAAGTGCCCCGCCAAGATCACGCCGCGGCAGAACAGCCAACACCGCCCCGCCCAACAGCAACATCATCATGGATAACTGCCACTGCGGACCTGAGAAGTCCATGGGGTAACGCGGGGTAAGAATCCCGCCCACCAGCCATGGGCTGAGCATCAAGACCACGCTACCACACACCGCCCAAGGAACCAGAGGCTTAAGCCCGGCAGACTTCATCAGGCGGGCCAACTCCACCGCACCGCCAAACGACAGAATCGCAAAGAGGATCGGGATCAGACTGCCCTTGCGAGCCAGATCGCACAGAATCCCCGTCTTGGTGGTGTCGCTGATCAAAGCGTCGAAGAGGAACACCGTAAAGATGGCCAGAATCGCCACCGCGCCGTAAGCGAGGCGGTTGAACATCGCAGTAACTCCACCGGGTCATGTCTGGTCGGAGCCCGAGGCAGAGTTCAGCCCGGACCACGGGGGAACCATAACCACCGTATCGGCAAGTGTCCAATGAACCACCAATTCCTGTAGGGCGGGTTCCACCCGCCACGCCATGCCAAAAAGGCGGGTGAAACCCGCCCTACAGCATTTCGTCGGGCAGATCGAAGAGCTGCTTGAGGGCATCAGCATATATCTGGGCCTTGCCCTCGGCGGCCCGACCGTTGAGCACCTTGGTCGGCATATGCAGAATCTTGTGGACCGTCCGGTGCATCATCTGCTCGATTAGCTTTCGGTCAGCCTGGTCGACGGTTTTGAGTTTCGGCATTGCCCACTCGCACTCGTGTTCCATGATCTCGTGCAGGCGTTTGCGGAGCGCGGTGATAGTGGGGCCGGCCTCACGACGGGCACGATCCTGAAAAAAATCGACGACCCGCGCCTGGATCAGACGCTCACCCTGGATCACACCGGCCTGCCGTTCCTCCCAGTGCTCGTCGGTGATACGCTGCAAGTCGTCAATGTCGTAAACGTAGAAGTTTTCCAACTTGCCAAGCTCGGGGTCGATGTTCCGCGGGATTCCCAGGTCGATCAGCAGTAACGGGCGAAACTTGCGGTGGGCAGGGACGTGCTTGAGCTTTTCCACGGTAAGCAGAGGCTCAGGTGAGGCGGTGGAAGCAATCACGATATCCGAGGCTGCCACCAACTCCTCCATCCGCTCGAATGCCTTGGCCTGGGCACCGAGGTTTTTGGCGAGTTCCTCAGCCCGAGCAAACGTGCGGTTGGTCACCCAAACTTGCCGGGGGTTTTTGGTGAGCAGATGCCTCAAGGTCAACTCGCCCATCTCGCCGGCACCGATCATCAGCACGGTTTTGTCGTCGAAGTGGGAGAAAACCCGACCGGCAAAGTCCAAAGCCACACTGCCAACACTCAAGTGCCCCTGCCCGATGGCGGTGGTGGCGTGGACCTCCTTGGCCACCGCGAAGGCATTGGTGAACAAACCGTGGAGCACCGAGCCCGAAGCACGCCGGCGATCTGCCACCGCCAGCGCCCGCTTGGACTGGTTGAGAATCTGAGATTCTCCAATCACCATCGAGTCCAGGCTGGAGACCACACGAAAGAGGTGCTCGACAGCCTCACTCTGCTCATGATGGTAGAGGTGGGCGGAGATGTCTTCAGGTGCAAGTTGCCTCTGCTCGGCGAGCCATCGCACAGCCTCTGTCAGACCCGGCGACCCATGACGTGGGCGGGTCATGTAAAGCTCGGTGCGATTGCACGTCGAGAGGATGACCGCCTCGGAATCGGGGTATTGGGTGGTGAAGAGGCCCAGGGCTTCGGCGGCCTGCTCGTCGTCAAACGCCAACCGCTCGCGCACATGGACCGGGGCAGTGCGATGATTGCAGCCGACGACGGCGATTATCATCGGTGCACCCCCGAAAGCTGCTCGACCACCAGGAAAACCACCACCAACACCACACCACCGGCAACAGCGAGGATGGCGGAACGCCGCCCACGAAAACGCGGGACAACCCAACTGGCGACTATCCCAACCGCATACAGAATCCACACCACGATGCACCCGATAATGAACTTATCGGCAAACCAGTCACGCGAGGTGGTCGAAGATGAGCGGCTCGCCTGGCAAATCCCCGTCAACATGCCGAACGTGATGCACAAAAAACCCAGCAGCAGACTCCAACGCCCCCACCGTTCCCACGATTCCAGCGGTGCCAAACGCCACAACAGCGAGGACGGGCGTTTGCTGCGCAGAACGCGGTTGAGCAGCAAATAAGCCCCACCAGCCACACCACCGCACATCAGTAACGTCATCCCGATCGTAAACGAGACCTGGTGAAGCACAAACCACGAATGAATGTTGCCGGGAAGTTGCGGTTTTCTGATGGACAGAAACGAGAAAACCTGCACGAACAGCGCTATCGGCAGCAGGAACGTGTCCAACCCGCGAATCGCCGGGCGCAGTTGGCTGTGGAACGACACCGCGATCACCAGTGTGGCGAACAGCAGATTAACGTCGAAGCGGTTGGCCAGAATGTGCCGAGCGTCGGATACGTCCAACGCCCGCCAGAGAAGGGCGGCAATGTTCAACGCCACCGCCAGGGCGGTCAGGGACGGCACGACTTTGCCGACCCCCTTTTCCTGGTAACGCACTCGAAGCGTCGCCCCGGTGGTGGCAACACTGAGAACCACGGTGGCAAGCACCACGCAGAACAGTTGTGAGACGGGAATCTCGATCATCGCATTACTCCCAAGGCAAATTCTACTCAATTCCGGGACTGGTGAGAATCCCTCAGAGCAATCGCATCTAACCCCGGTTTGGGAAGGCAGCAGGCAACAAGGCAACAAGACGGGTGGCCCATCGCTTTAGCGGTGGGGGACGCGAATTTCCGCATGGGTGCCCCACCCTCCGTTTGCAGGTCGGGCCCGCAGACCCGACGTTCGGGATTCCCAACGGCACCGCCGGGGGATGTCGGGTCTGCGGACCCGACCTACGAGGGCTCCCCGTTGGGGAGCCGCTAAACGCTGTGGACTTGTCGCCGCTAACCCGCATTTTTAATGAACGCAGAGACGCAGAGAACGCAGAGAAGAGAAAAAGGGAGTATGCCCAACGATAATGTTTCCCATCCCCTCATTTTCCATTTTTCATTTTCAATTTTCCATTTTCTCCATTCTCCATTCTTCTCTGCGTCTCTGCGTCTCTGCGTTCATGAATTATCCGGGCTAAGCGCTGCGATCGT
>JAGLWJ010000513.1 GCA_023133475.1 Phycisphaerae bacterium
GATGCCACAAAATATGGCCACACCTCGGCGGTTGGGATACTGGTCTGGCTGGTGGTCTTCCGCTATAGTATGGCGTAACGTGTGTGTAAGGGAGGAGGGAGTTTTGTCAGGACTACTTACTTATTGAAGAAAGGGACAACCATGAAGAACCTCATCCTGATTCTGATAATTGTGGTTGCGGCGGGGGCTGTCGTCTACCTGGTCAAGACCCAACCATCCCAAGAGTCGGTGGTTCCGGACGTCAACGCGGTAAAGCCGCCCGATGACCAGAGTGTGCCGTATGTTGATGCCGACCTGAGCAAAAAAGGTGTACCGGCTCCCGGCAAGCCCAAGTTTGACGTCAAAGTGGAGTTGAAAGTGGACGCGAAAGGGCGTAACCGGTTCCACTTCACTATATCCGAGGAGCATGGTTGGGCAGCTAACGCTCTTGTCGTGGAGTTGCGGCATATCGGTTTGCCGGAGAAGACCGGCAAAGGCATGAAGGCTGACCGTCGGCTGACGCTGACCTGCACCACCGAACCACTGCGGTTCGACTCGGACCTGCACCACACGGTGACGGTAGCCAGCTACGAGTTCCCGGAGTTGGACAACTTCGGCACCTCGGAGAACTGGCTGGCGGAGGTGAAACACTACGGTGATCTGACTGCCAAGGCGGGGTCTTGACCCGGAGTTTTTCATTGGTAGGGCAGGTTAAAAACCTGTCGCGATGGGCCACCCGCCGGTTCACGATCCCGTGAAGGCCCGTTGGAAGACGGCGAAGTCCTGCAAGTCGACGTCGCCGTCGTCGTCCACGTCGGCCACGGAACCGGTGGGCACCCCTGGCCCGGCAAGTGCCTCGGCCAACACCTCGAAATCATCCAGATCAACGTCGCCGTCATGATCAAAATCACAGGGGTCGAACGCGGCTGAGATGCCGGCCAGCAGGTCAGCGTGCAACTTATAGTAGTCCAGGATGCTCATCTGCGCGTACGAATCGCCGCCGAATGGGTCGTAGGCGTAGCCGACGTGGTCACCATACCGGTCGCTCAAGGCACGAGCCACCAGAGTGCGGTTCCAGCCGCCCATGTCTGCCAGCAAGTTCAGGCACTCAGCCAACTGCCGGCCGAAACGCATACCCTTCATGCGGATGGTGGCGATGCGACCGTCGAAGAACCCGTGGTCGGGGACGTTGTCGCCCGAAGGAAACACAGCCAGCACATCAGCGTTGTCCCAGTCGGTGTGGTAGTTGTCCCAATAGGGCAGCCCGCCGTTGAGCCCGTGCGACCACTGCCGCAGGGTATCAGCGCTGTGCTCGGTCAGCATATCGGCCGGAGCCGGACCCGTGCCGTACCATGACCAATTCTCGTCCGTAAGGGGTTCGGCATACCTGCGATAGCGAATCTGGCGGTAATACCACTCGATGTCGCCGCCGACCACGCGCATGTTACAGATGTCGCGCAACTGCCCCCAGTTCTGCCCCCATCGCGTGCTGGTGTCGATCCGCCAATGCCATTTAACGTCCGGAGCAACAGCCGCCTCGACTCCCTGTTTGCATAGATCAAGGAAGAATACGTTGGCCCGGAAGTCGTCAGCCACGTACTGCTCTTCCAGGGTCCATAACGCGATGCATGGGCTATAGCTATACTTGTTGTTCAGGTACATCTGAAAGGCCGTCCCGTGCCAGCCATTGTCCTGGGCGTACTGGGCGAACTGCTGGGCGATGTTGCGGTATCCGGTCTCGTAGCCCTCGGGGAATCCGCCGAAAGTATCGGGCATGTCGTGCCAGGCAGTCGTGTCGCCGCTGTCCACGAGGGTGTTCCAGTACGCCCATCCGGCGCCCTCGGCGTCGAAGCCCCACGTCGAGTCGGTCAGGCTGACCGGCCAGCCTTCGTGGAACGCCGTATAAAAGTCGGCGATGGGGGTGTTCTTACCGGGGCCGTGGTAGGGATACGTCGGGTCTGTCGGCGAGAAGCCCGAACCGTCGAAGAACGGCCCGTACTTGCTCGCGAAATCGCCCCAATCGGAGATCGTCGTTGTCGGCCCCGATCCACTCAGCACGGGGGCGCGGTCCGCATTGACGCCGCCGGTCCATCCGTAGGGCAGCGTGTTGGGCACCATCCCATGCTTGTGACAGAGCTGGAAGACCTGATACCGCGACGCATCGCTGCCCCATTTGTTTCCGTAGCCGTTGAGGTCCAGGAAGAAAGTCGGATAGTCCGGAAGCACCGCCTCATGGACGATCATCTCGAGGTTGACCGTCACCGGGTCGGCCAAACTGATCGCAGTCGATGGTGAGCGTGCCGGAGTACGTTCCCGGAACAGCATCTTTCGGTGCGTAGAGGTCGGCCCAGACGCTTTGGCACATGCCATTCGGGTTGTTCGTGCTGGGGATGTCAAACGTATCGGCGAACGGCGTGGCCAACGGGATGGCTGGGTCCGGGTAGCGCTCGCTGTCGCTGTTGACATAGTGCAGCTTGAATAGCTCGATGTTATTCGTGGCATTGATCGTCGCCTCGCCGGGGCCGGTCAGATTGGTGGCGATGACCGAGACGTTGGCCAGATTGCTCACCAGCCGCTGGATAATGACCTGGAAACCGATCACCTCGTTTCGCCTGGGGCGCAGCGTAACAGTGTTCGTGCCCGAGTCCCAAACGGCGTTGGCCTTCTTGTAGTCGTCGGCGCCGGAACCGGTGTAGCCGTCGGCCATGCGGTTGCCGGTGGCAGGGTTGACCTTGGCCAACTCCGAACATGCCCAGTAGTTCAACACGCCCGGTGCGCCAAGGATGTCCTTGCCGGTTGGATCGGGCGTCGGAAAACCGGCGTCAGCCAGTGCCGGAGTGCCGACAGCCTCGGGCAGAGTCAGGCTGGTCGTGACTACGTTGCCGGTATTGCCGACCTTGTCGTAGGCCTGCACGAAGAAGTTGTATGTCTCGCCGGGGTCGAGGTCTTCGATGAAGACCGTTTGCCCGGTGCCGGCTTCGAGCGGCCTGGGAATCCGCCAGCGCTCGACCTTGGCGGCGCCGGCGAAGTCGACGCCCGTCGAGTAACGCACGTTGTACCCGAAGGCTGTGCCGTCTTCGGAATCACTGGGGGCGTCGAAGCCGAGCACAGCCTCGCCGTTCCACTCGCCGGGCTCCGCCGCCAGGTTGCCCACGTCGCCGGTGCCGGTGAAGTCATCCGCCACCGCCTTGAGGTACAGCCGCGGCTGGACAGTCGAGTTTTGCTCCTTGGTGTAAATCGAGGGATTGACCCAGGTGCGCCCTCGGCCGTCGGTGATGGTCACGCCGTGCTGATCGAGGATCATCGCGTGGGCCACTGCCGGGTCCAGCTTCATCGCGATCCATGTGTAACCGCCGTCGTCGTAGGTCTTGAACGTGTCTGAATCTTTGCAACCATAGCTGACCAACGACCCGAAGTTGCCGAAGCTGGCGGTGGTGAAATCGCTGCCGATGAACGTCCACTCGATGCTGCCCTCCGGGTCGGCTGCGTTATAGCTGCGCCAGCGCCAGCACGGGCTGTCGCCCTGTGCCGTGCCGCTGACACCTTCGTGCCATTCGCTGTTGATCGTCGCCGCCGCCAGGGCGAAAACTTCGCTGGTTGGGTTCGAGCGGGCCACGTGAAGCTCAGCCTCGGTGATCGTCATGCCCGCATAGGCTGACAGGTCCCACTTTAGCAGAGCCGGATCGTCGTAGCTCTTGATGCGGACCTGCGAGGAACTGCCGCGGTTGATCAGCCACTCCGACTGATCCATGGGGCCGCCGTAGAATGCCAAGCCCGTGTCCTCGACGTTCAGCACCACGTCGACGTCGGGATCGTCCGGGTCCAGCCACTCATGCTGCTGCTCGTCGATGCACCAGGTTTTGATCTCATGGGCCTTTTGCACCGCCGCCTGGTCGAACTCGGCAAACCCGGCGCCCGCGCCGGGTTCGGGCCAAAGCTCGACTCGCAGATGCCACGCCGGGTTCCACCCGCCCCGCCAGCCGGCAATGTGCTGAGGAACGTGCTGAACGATGTCAGCCTAAACTGATGCGGTTACAGTAGCCAACAAGAAAAGCCCGAGTGTGTGCCTCATGTCAATCCCTCCATGCAAATGAGCAAACACAGCCACAATCTCGCCCGTGTGCACCACACACGGTCATGAGTTTCGATAGACAATACAAACATCCCCAACCACCCGCAACAACCTCAATCAAGACGTCACTAGCGCAAGCGGGTGCCCCATCCCGTTTCGCCGGCCCGGAGGGCCGGCGAACGGGGTGGGGGACGGATGACCGCTCCCTTACGGTCGCGGTACTGATCGGGCGGTACTGATTGGTTTGAGTCAGTCCCCCACCCCGTCCGGCTGCCTGCTGCACAGGCAGCCGGAACGGGATGGGGCACCCACGCGATTCGTGTCCCCCAGGGCTAAAGCCCTGGGCCACCCGCCGCCACTGGGCAGGCTGGAAGCCTGCGCTACGGAGTTTATCGACAGCCCCCTTAACGTTAGTGGCTGTCCGGGCCGGTGAAGCCGCGCTGGAATATGGCGTAGTCGTCGAGGTCGGTGTCGCAATCCATGTCGAGGTCGCCTCGAGGCCTGCCTTCGTCATCGACTTCCGCTCCGACTCGCGTGTAGTCGCAGACATCCGACTCGTTGAGCACGCCGTCGTTGTCGATGTCGTCGTCGCAGGCATCGCCCCACAGGTCCCCATCGAAATCAGCCTGATCGGAGTTCTCGTGATCCGGGCAATTGTCGCAGTCGTCGATTATCCCATCACCGTCGGAATCCTCTTCGCAATCGTCGGGGATGCCGTTGGTGTTGCAGTCGTTGCCCTGAAGTTCGCACTCGTCGGGGATATCGTTGTCGTTGCAGTCGGGGGATACGGGAAGGCCCGTGTCGTAGCGCAGCACTTCGCCGTGATGTTCGCCATTGTTTTCGACACCGTTTTCACAAGGGGCAAAGTACAAAAACTGTCCGTCGGACACGCCGCGAGCGTATCCCACCGGATCGTTACCCACGCCAAGAGCACCAGGGTCGCAGATGGACCAGGCGGAGGCGTCGCCAAAAGCAACCGACGTGTCATAACGCAACACTTGGCCATGGCGCTCGGAGTTGTTCTCCCTCGGGACGAAGTATACGAATTGCCCGTCAAAGAGGGCATCGGTGTATCCGGTGCTGTCGTCGCCCACGTTGCTCGCATCGTGGATCGACCAGGAGGATATGTCCGCAAAGTCCCCGGTGGTGTCATGGCGAAGCACTTCGCCGTGACGCCGGCTGCCGCTCAGTTCGTGGGTGAAGGGGGCAAAGTAGACGTATCGGCCGTCGAAGACGCCGCCGGAATACCCATCCGGATCGTAGCCTTGTGAGTCGAAGAACTCGGCTCCGGGATCAAACGTGATCCAGGATGACACGTTGGTGAAATCCGCGTTGGTATCGTACCGCAGCACCGCACCCTGGTATTGGATGCTGTGGTGTTGGCGGTAAGGCGAGAAGTAGATGTATCGGCCGTCGAAGATGGCGTCCTGATACCCGCCGGCATCAGTTAAGCCGTTCCCCCACGGATCAAAGGTGTCCCACGAGGCGGTGTCGTCAAAAGCACCGGCGGTATTGTATCGCATCACCTCCCCGCCGTATTGATAGTTACCGTGCAGATAGGGCACGAAGTATACATACTGCCCGTCGAACACCACGCCGCTGAAACCGTCCGGATCGTCGCACTCTCCGCCGCAATGCTCGCCGTAATCGTATGTAGCCCAGGAGAGCGGATCGTCGAAGCCGCCCTGGGTGTCATAGCGCAACACCTCGCCGTGCATGTTGTCACCGCCGCTGTCCGACGGTGCGAAGTAGAGGTATCGCCCGTCAAAGACAACTCCGGTGTACCCGTCCGGGTCAGTCCCTACGCCGTGATCGCCGGGGTCAAAAGTTGCCCAGGCGGAGGCATTGCCGAAGTCGCCCTGGGTGTCATGCCGCAGCACCTCCCCGTGACATCCGTCGCCGTTATGGTAGGGCGCGAAGTAGATGTATCGACCGTCAAAGGCGGCACCGCTGTACCCATCGGGATCGTTGCAGTCGGTGCCGCAATGCTCGCCATAGTCAAACGTAGCCCACGACGACGCGTTGCAGAAGAGTTCCCCCTGGGTGCTGATGTCGCACTCGTCCGGCAGGCCGTTGTCGTTGCAGTCGTCGCACCAGGGGCTGCCGTCGCAATCGGCGATATCCTGAGTGTCCGGGATGCCGTTGTTGTTGCAGTCCCCGCTGACATGGAGAACCACCGTGGTAGCCGGTCGCCAGGCAGGGTCATAGAACGGGTCCACTCCGTCGGGGCATTTTAGCTGGGCGAAATAGGCTCTGCCGTCGAGCAGAGCCGTCTCGAAGTTGGGCTCAGCCCAGTCGAAACCGAGATCGTTCCCATCGTACCAGAGACCATCGCCGCAAGGCCAATTCGTGGCTGACATGACTTGGCCTATGTTGAATTCGCCTCCGAAGGCAAGGATGAGGTGGTATTCGCCGGGCGTTGTCGGCGCGTTTATGTCGATGTCTGCCGTGTAGACATGAGTTCCTGACGCGATCCATCCGTTGGTCAACCGCGGCTGGTTTTCCCGCGTGCCCCAATCCACGGTCCAGCCCAGCGGCGCCACTGAAGTGGACGGCATGGTATTGTAGGTTTCCACCACGACAGTGCCGACAATGGCAGCACCAGGCAGCACGCTGAGTTCATAGTGCTCGTAATCAATGGGTTGCCCATTCAGGTTTCCGCCATCGGTGCGTTTGACGTAGGCATCGTCATCCGCCAGGGCAGTATACGCCCCAGCCACAAGATATGATGCCACCAACAGACTGCGTAAGAGTGTTTTTGACTTACACACGACCAATCTCCTCTCGAAAAAACATCCTGCTCGACCACTGTGGCTTGACGTGCACGCGCTTCGCCTCTCCACAACATGAACACATCCCTTGCAACGATCAACGATTCGATCGCCTCATCAGGGTATCTCGGTGAGCAGGCAAAACCTTTCACGGGTGCGTCGGTTTTTTGCTGAAGACCGCTCCCTCACGGTCGCGGCACTGATCGGCACTCTGTCCGCAAAGTCCAAGCTCCAAGGCCCAAGCATCGTAGGGGGCGTCTGGAACGCCCCCTACGATGCTCTTGCCTCTTGCCCCGGTGCTTTGCGGTGAATTGTTCGGGTTAAAGGGGTTGACGCTGACATCCTTTCCGTGGTAGTACACATGGGGGATGTCGGGTCCGTGGACCCGACCTACGTGGTCTGGGCCCGTAGCTCAGTTGGTTAGAGCAGTCGACTCATAATCGATGGGTCGGGGGTTCGAGTCCCTCCGGGCCCAGTTTGGAGGTCGGGTTCGTGGTGGTAGGTTTGCGCTAGGCCCGGCATTTATGTCGGGTATTGGAGTGGTTGCCTTTCCCTCCCCCCGTTCCGCCCCGTTGCCTTCGGCAGCGGGGCGGAACGGGGGGGATTCTTCGTTCGGCTTTCTCACCCGGCATAAATGCCGGGCCTAGCGCCGACCCGCCCGCCACGAAACTCTCTCGCCGAAAACGGCACTGGAGGCAACTGAATACCCCTTTGGGCGAGGTCGCAGGAGTGCGCGATGAACGACAGAGA
>JAGLWJ010000514.1 GCA_023133475.1 Phycisphaerae bacterium
AATCTGTGTAATCTGCGGATGCGTTCTCTTATCTCCTTGTGGTTGCAGCCAAAAGCCGCGTCAAGCCATTGCCGGGCGATTATAGCAACTTGAGCCTCGTTCCGCACCGCGCCTTGCAAGTGATGCGTCCTGATTCTATAAAGTCCGCATGAGCACGATTACCACCATCTCACAACTTGCGGATTATGTGGGGCAAAGCGTCACCTTGCACGGGTGGGTTCTTAGAAACACGCCCAAAGGCAAGCTGGTCTTCGTCACCCTCCGCGATGGGACCGGATACTGCCAGTGCGTGGTCGAACGCGGCGAGGGCACCGAGGCATTCTTCGATGAGGCAAAACATCTGCCCCAGGAATCATCCATCGAGGTGACCGGGACGGTGGCGGCGGACGAGCGGGCCATCGGCGGGCACGAGTTGCGGGTCGGTTCGCTCAAGACGATCCAGGCAGCCGTCGAATACCCCATCACCCCAAAGCCGCACGGGATCGAATTCCTGATGAAGCAGAGGCATTTGTGGTTCCGGTCGCAGCGGCAGTATGTGATCCTGCGTATCCGAGCCACGATTGTGGACGCCATCCGCCGCTATTTCAACGATAACGGGTTCATCCTGATCGACACTCCGATTTTCGCGCCAGCCGCCGGCGAGGGCACCAGCACGTTGTTCGAGGTGGAGTACTTCGGTGAACCGGTATACCTGGCTCAAACCGGCCAGCTCTACGTTGAGACAGCCTGCATGGCTCATCGCAAGGTCTACTGTTTTGGGCCTACGTTCAGGGCGGAGAAGTCGAAGACTCGCCGGCATCTCACCGAGTTCTGGATGGTTGAGCCGGAGATCGCCTTCGCCAGCCTCGACGACGTGATCGACCTGGCGGAGGACATGACCTGTTCGCTGATCGAGCGGGTGTTGAAGGACCACCGGGCTGACCTGGAGTTCCTCGGGCGCGACATTGCGAAGTTGGAGCGAATCCAGAAGCCGTTCCACCGGATCAGCTATAGCGAGGTGGCGGATATCCTGCGTGGCCCCCAAGCCAGGGAGCTTCTCGAAAAGGAGTTGGCTGACAAAACTGCCGAGGTCGAGGAACTCAACAAGAAGATCGAGGAGCTGACGGAGACCGCCAAGACCGCCAGGAAGAAATGGCAGCAGGAGAAAGCCGCTCAAGAGGAGCAGGCTGCCCGCGAGCGACGCAACGAGTTGGAGGAGGAGATTACGAATATCCCGCGGCATATGGAGTTGTCAGCCAACTTTGAGTGGGGCAGTGATTTGGGCGGTTCGGACGAGACGATTATTTCTCGGCTTCACGAGCGCCCGGTGTTCGTGCATCGTTACCCGAAGGAAGTGAAGGCTTTCTACATGCGGGTTGATCGCCGGGATGGGCGTGTGGTTGAGAATTTTGATATGTTGGCTCCTGAGGGTGTTGGCGAGATCATCGGCGGGTCCGCCCGCGAGGAAGATTATGACATCCTCATATCGCGGATTCGAGAGGAGGGCTTGCCGCAGGAGCCGTACGAGTGGTATCTGGATTTGCGTCGTTACGGCAGTGTTCCGCACGGCGGGTTCGGCCTGGGCGTGGAACGAACCGTGGCGTGGTTATGTGGTCTGAAGCACTTGCGTGAAACCATCCCATTCCCGCGGATGATGGGCAAGATTTACCCGTAGCAAGGAAGGCCTGATGGTATACATTCAGTCGTAGGGTGGGTGGAACCTCGCGGAGCGAGGTGGAACCCACCAACCGGTGACGAGTCCAAAGTCCAAAGTCCAAAGTCCAAAGTCCAAGGTCCAAAGTTCCGCTGGTTTCCAACTTTGGACTTT
>JAGLWJ010000515.1 GCA_023133475.1 Phycisphaerae bacterium
TCCGAGCATTCGCCCGTCGGCACAATCTGCGTTTGCAGCCGGCGTTCGATGCCAGGTTGACCGAGTTGGAGGAGGCTTTGGCACCGTCTTTTGATTCGGCAGCCGAGCCGGTTCTTGAGACAACCCCGCACCGCGAGCGGTAGGGGGTTTGGCACAGAAATCGTAGGGCGGGTTCTACCCGCCGCGGTGGCTAAATGAAGATGTGCGGGTGCCCCATCCCGTTTCGCCAGCCCGAAGGGCCGACGAACGTGGTGGGGCACCCATGGTTGCTACCGCGAGGTTGGAAGCCTGCGGTACAGGGTTTATCGACAGCCCCTAAAGCGGTGGGCCACCCACTAAGCAGTGCCGCTCCCTTACGGTCGCGGTACTGATCGTCTCGTGGTCAGTAGTACAGAATAATCCGGATCGTCGCTACAGATGTTGTCAGCCTGACGAGAAGTGTCTGCGTCTCCGAAGTCTCGGTCGGGGCCGGCGGACTCGAAGATGGGAACCTCGCCGTTGTCTTGGACCCGGCGACGCCGTTCGGGACCGGCACTTCGATCGGTCAGATAACGTAACGGCTGACCCCACGGATCGATGCAACGCAGCTTTCCATCAGCCAAAAACAGCAAGCTCGAACCGAGCTTATCGAGCTGGGCGGCTGACGCTGATACCATCTGCAAGCCCGCCAACGCCGGGCCGCAGGTGTCGCCCCAACGGCCGGGCGGATACGCCCCGGTAGTCTCGCGGTAAACAGCGGCGGCCTGACTCAGCCCCTCGATCAAGTTCGACACTTGCCGCACCTTAGCGCGGTTCAGGTAATGCTCGTACAACCCCGCCACCAGCATCAGCGCACCTACGATCATCACGGCGCTTAAGGCCAGTTCGGGCATGGTCATGCCTGCTCTGTCGATTCGCCTCATTCGCATGGGATCATTATCCATGTCGCCTTTCACTAGACAAGCACCCGCCGCCAATGTAGGGCGGGTTCCACCCGCCATCGGCAAGTAAAACGCAACGCCATGGCCGGCGGGTAAAACCCGCCCTACAACTGTGATTATGCCGTTTTCTCAGTTTTTCACGTTCCATTTTTCGCGCTCTCTTTCTACACGCTCCCCTTCGGGTCGCCGCTAAACGCTACGCCTCTTTCGCCGAGAACCTTACTGGGCCTGTGGCGACCTTGCCGGACTGCGATACGGACGCCGGTTCGGGCGATGCCTGGGCGACGGGTCCGCCGGGCGATCCAGGCCTCGAGTTTGGGGGCACTTTCTATGTCTTCGGCGATCCGCCCAAGGCCCCGAAGAATTACGACTATAACCGCAACGGCAATCCGCCGATCCCGGCCGGCTTCTTCGGGCCGGGCTCGGAGGAGTACCATGGTGTGGTCGAGTTGCAGGGTCAGGCGCAGTCGATGAAGACGATGGGCACCACCGACACGCTGATCGAGCACCCGCCGCTACGGTTCGGGTTCAGCGCTCTGCCGGTCACTGACATCGTGCCGGCCAGACTCAATTCGCTGAGCCTGCGAAGCCGCGAGCCGATCGTGGTCTACATGGCACCGGGCGATTGCAACGACAACGGAACGCCGGATGCGAACGATGTTACGGCAGGCACCAGCACGGATGCCAATAGCAACGGTGTGCCCGATGAGTGCGAATGGCATATAGCCGCCGAGTTGTCCCCGCTCCCGAGCCAAGACGGGTACATCGCCGCGACCAAGACCCACGAAAACGGCGGGGTCTTTGACGCACTCGTCTACATCCCGCCGGTGTTCGTGTTTGTGAACATGGCGGGCTTGAATGCCGAGCAGGACCCGTCATCGGGCAACGTGAAGGTCCTCGATACGGTCGAGCAAGGTTGGGACCCCATCGTGTTCGAGTTCTTCGATCAGCCGTTCTCTCTCTGTGTCGAGGACGAGGACATCTACACGCCTCCGTGTGCGATAGGGAACTTCATTCCCGCGGTTGATAGCTCGGGCAAAGGCGGTATACGTCAGCAGACCACCTGTGTCTCGCACATCCAGCCGGGTGAGCGTCACTACTTCTGCCCGCCGCGGTGCATCGAGTCGCTGTGCACTTACTCAGCCGTAGAGGCCCGGCGTGGGGAGTTTGTTTCCCGGTGGGTTGTGCTGCACCGGCTTGTCCGGCATTCCCGGCGAAGATCATGCCAGGCCCATTCTGTTATGCGTTGAATCCAGCCACCTGTCCGCAGGTGGGTTGGTTCCTGTTGGGGATTGGCCGATTTTGCCCGGCTCCACCGTGCGGCACACCAGTTGGCATTTGTGTTCGGTTCTACGGTGGGCCTATCACTTGCACCCCCACGGGCAGGTTCTTGTGCCCGTAGATGTAGGGCGGGTTCTACCCGCCACCGACAAGTGAAAACGCAACGTGGTGAGTGCCCTATCTCGTTCCGGTTGCCTGCCTGGCGCAGGCAGCCGGAACGAGGGTTTGGTATTCTTGGGGCCGGTGTGTGAGTTCCCGTATCTGCCGGTTCCGCCGTAAGGGTCAGCCTGCGTTGGCATAGAGCACTTAGCTGTAACTTCTTTCCAGGGAATACTCTGCGATCTCCGCGCTCTCTGCGGTGTGAGAAATGCGGGTTAGCTCTGAGGAACACGAATCGCGTCAGGATTCGCGTCCCCCACCGCTAAAGCGGTGGGCCACCCGCCTGATGCCACAAAATATGGCTACACCCGGGAAGAAATCTCTAACCCAATTCATTTCCATTTGTCAATTATATTGGTTACAATACAGTATGCACGGGATACCAAAACAGGAGGTAAAGCCATGAGATGGGTAAGACTCCAGAAAATGCTGGCAGTGCTGGCCGTGGGAGGGATGCCGTTTGCCACGGTTTCGTCGTGTGATTACGGCCCGACGGGGGCCGACTTCTTCCTGGATCGCGGCGTCGACACATTCTATCCGCCCGGGTACGCCATCGACTATCCGGGTGGGTTCGACGTGGTTATCGAGGAGGATGTCTACTATGAGGAAGACGTCTACTACGAAGACGAATACTACTACGAAGATGAGTACTACTACGAAGATGAATACTACTACGAAGACGACTACTATTACGAAGACGACTACTACTTTGACTTCTTCGGCCTGTTCTAACTGCCAAAACGGTGTTGTGGCGGCAAGCCGACGGCTCACCAGGAGGTTCGCTAAGTATCTGTGGTCGGGTCCGCAGACCCGACCACAGACTGGCGGGCATTCTCGTGGCAGAGACCGGGCTTGACGTGGCGACCTACCATGGGGTTGACCAGACATAG
>JAGLWJ010000516.1 GCA_023133475.1 Phycisphaerae bacterium
AAGGTCCAAAGTCCAAGGTCTAAAGTCCCGCTGGTTTCCAACTTTGGATTTTGGACCAGGGACTTTGGACTTATTAACCAGTGCGGCGGGTGGAACCCGCCCTACAATTCCTGCGGCACAGTGCGCACCCAGCCGTAAGGATCAGACGCGTCGCCAACCTGGATGGCGGTCAGCCGTTTGTATAGCTCGGTGCAGTGTTTGCCCGGCTGACCGTCTTTGCAATACTCCGCCTTGCGGTCGCGATAGGTGATCGATCCGATGGGCGTGATGACCGCCGCGGTGCCGCAGCATCCGGCTTCGGCGAAGTCGAATATCTCCTCGACGGGGATCGGCCGGCGTTGAGGCTTGAGCCCCATCTCCTCAGCCAGTGTAAGCAAGCACATGTTGGTGATCGAAGCCAGGATGGTCGGGCTTTTCGGTGTGATGTAACGCCCGTCCCTGGTGATTGCGAAGAAGTTGGCAGGCCCTGACTCATCGAGGTACTTCTTTTCCTTGGCGTCGAGGTAGAGGACATCGGCATACCCCTTCTGCTTGGCAGCGACGCCGGCCCGCAGGCTGGCTGCATAGTTCCCGCCCACTTTGACATCGCCCACACCCAACGGGGCGGCACGGTCAACCTCCTCCTCGACGATCACGTCCACCGGTTTGAACCCGGTCTTGAAGTATGGCCCCACCGGCGTGACGAACACGACGAACATATACTCGCCGGCTGGTCTGACGCCCACTTGCTCACCGGACCCGATGGTCAGCGGGCGGACGTACAACGAGGCTCCGGTGCCGTAGGGTGGAATGTACTTGCGGTTGGCGTTGATCACCCGAAAGACGGCATCGATGAATAGCTCTTCGGGCGGCGGCTGCATCAGAATCTTTTCGCAGGATCGGATCATGCGGCGGGCGTTCTCCTCGATGCGAAACACCACCACATTGCCCTTTTTGGTCTCGTAGGCTTTGAGCCCTTCGAAGCACTCCTGCCCGTAGTGGAGGCAGGTCGCCGCCATGTGCAACGGGAGGGTCTCGTCCGAGGTGAGCACCCCCTCGCCCCAGGACCCGTTACGCCAAGTGTAACGGATGTTCTGATCGGTCTTGTAATAGCCAAAGGTCAGATTAGGCCAATCCATGTCCGCCTTAGTCATATGTGCCTCCTTAGCAGGAAGTCGTGGAAACTCGATTACTCCAATGCTATTGTAACCGTTTATCAAGCCTTTCCAACCATCTGTAGGGTGGGTGGAGCTTCGCGGAGCGAAGCGCAACCCACCGCACCGCCCAATAAGTCCAAAGTCCCTGGTCCAAAGTCCAAAGTCAGAAACCAACGGGACTTTGGACCTTGGACTTTGGACCTTGGACTACGTCAGATACCATTGCCTTGGTGCTAACCCCCCAGTGACGCCAGGGCAGTCTTGAAAATGGTCAGCCCATCCGGTTCTCCCTCGACCCGGCGGCGTGTCCAAAGGGGATGTTGGAACGTCGTGACGAAACGCTCGGGATGGGGCATAAGCCCTAATATCTGCCCGGTGGTGTCGGTCAACCCTGCGATGTCCGCGTCGCTGCCGTTGGGGTTGTCCGGATACCGGCAGGGCTGACCGCCCGTACCGGCGTATGTAAGGCATACATGGTGGTTATGTATCAGGCTTTGCAGCACCTTGTCATCGCGGCAGAGCAGGCGGCCTTGGGCATGAGCCACCGGAAGCTCGAGCATGACCCCGGGTGGAAGAAATCGGCACGCGGTGATCCCGCTGCGCAAGCGAACCCAGCGGGACTCGAAACTACCCGAACGATTATCGGACAATGTCACCACCCGCGAGCCGACTCCGGGGCCGGGCAACAGGCCGGTCTTTACCAGCACTTGAAAACCGTTGCAAATGCCCAGAATGAGCTTGCCGCCTTCGAGGAACCGGAGCAGTTCATCTCCGGCGGATTGCATCAACTGGTTGGCCAGGATGGTGCCGGCGGAAATGTCGTCGCCGTAGCTGAACCCGCCCGGAATCGTCAGAACATCAAACGCACGCAAGAGCGCCGGGTCGTGCATCAACCGTTTGACATGGATCGTTTCAGCCTTGGCGCCAGCCAGTTGCCAGGCATAGGCGGTTTCCGCATCGCAGTTGGTTCCGGCGGCACGCAGAATCAAGACGCGAGCAGGCATGGCTAATGCTCGTCACTTGTAGGGCGGGTCCAAGGTCCAAGGTCCAAAGTCCCGTTGGT
>JAGLWJ010000517.1 GCA_023133475.1 Phycisphaerae bacterium
GGTGGGTTGCGCTTCGCTCCGCGAAGCTCCACCCACCCTACTCCTAGCTTTTGATAGCGTTCATGGCCTGATCGAGGTCCGCGATGATGTCCTCCACGCCCTCGATCCCGACTGACACACGCACCAGCCCATCGGTGATGTTTGCCCGGTGTCGGGCTTCGGCTCCCATGCTCGCGTGGGTCATGCTGGCGGGATGCTGAATGAGTGACTCGACTCCGCCCAGGCTCACCGCCAGCACGCAGAGCTTCACCGCGTTCATCATGGTCCTGCCGGCCTCCAAACCGCCCCTCAGCTCGAAGCTGATCATCCCTCCGGGGCCTAGCATTTGTTTGCGGGCGATCTCGTACTGCGGATGGCTCTTCAAACCGGGGAACCGCACCCACTCGACGGCTGAGTGCTGCTCCAGGAAATCAGCCACCTTCGCGGCATTCTCACAATGCCGCCCCATGCGCAATGCCAACGTCTTGATGCCGCGGTGCACGAGAAAAGACTCGAAAGGCGGTAGTATCCCGCCCAGTTGGTTAAGGACTTTTCTAAACGCCAAATACTGCTCCTGGTCCTTGGCCACAATCGCCCCGCCGACCACATCGGCATGCCCGTTGAGAAACTTGGTCAAACTGTGCACCACCACGTCCACACCCCAGCGGAACGGTTGCTGGAGGATCGGGCTCATGAAGGTGTTGTCAATCACGACCTTGGCTCCATGGCGATGGGCCAAAGCACTGACCGCCTCAAGGTCGCAAATCACCAGCGTCGGATTGCCCGGGGTCTCGACATAGATGACCTTCGTATTGGGTCGGATAGCCTCTTCAATAGCGGACAGGTTCGACGAGTCCACCAGCGTGCAGTCGATACCGTAGCGAGGCAGGATGGTCTCGACCAACGTGCAGGTGGGGCCGTAGACCGCGTCGGAACACACCAGATGATCGCCGGCCTGCAACAGGGTGGCAAAGGTCGTGTGGATGGCTGCCATCCCGCTACCGCAGGCCAACCCGCCATAGCCACCCTCCAATGCGGCGAGGCTCTTTTCCAAAGCCACCACCGTGGGATTGCCCATCCGCGAGTAAATGTAACCCTGACACTCACCGGAGAACAATGCCGCACCCTGCTCGGCACTGTCAAAGGCAAAGGTGGAGGTCTGATAGATCGGCGGAACAACCGCCAGGTATTCGTTCTCCTCGATACCGGCATGAATGACCAATGATTCGAGAGACATCTTGTCGTGTTTTTTCATCTTTCTTTCTCTTGTTTGGGGTTATCAACGAACGGGTGCCCCATCGCTAAAACGATGGGCCACCCGCCAACTCCAACGGACTAACCAGCCAACAATTGCTTGAGTTTCTGTTCGGATTCGCGTTGAACCTTCTCGTGCAGGCTTTGGTTGTGAGAGTCCATGGTGACCACGCAGGGGAAGTCTTCGACGCGGATTTTCCAGAAGGCTTCGGGCACTCCGAAGTCGAGCTTGTAAACGTCCACGACTTCCTTGCAGCTTTCGGCGATCAGGGTGGCTGCCCCGCCGATGGCGTGCAGGTATACCGCCCCGTGCTCTTTGCATCCTTTGAGGGTTTTGTCGCGCATTCCGCCCTTGCCGATGACCGCACGAATACCGAAGTGGCCCATGACGTCAGCCTGATACGGCTCCTCGCGGATGCTGGTGGTGGGGCCGGCAGCGACGAACTCGTACTTGCCGTCGTCCCGCTTGCGCACCACCGGGCCGCAATGATAAATCACCGACCCGGCAAGTTCCTTCTTGAGCACCTCGTAGAACTCCTTCTCCGAGTCCGGGCAGGAGCCTTTGACGAAGTTCTCGATCATGTATTTGTGGGCTGTGTCGCGCCCGGTGAAAATCACCCCGCTCAGTAGGACCTGGTCGCCGACCTTCAGGGCGCGAACCTGCTCTTCACTGATGGGAACCGTGAGCTTGGTAGCCATGCCTGTATTCCTCCCGTGTGAAAATGCTTGCTTTCTGTAGGGTGGGTGGAGCCTCGCGGAGCGAGGCGCAACCCACCGGATCAGTTGGTGGGTTCCGCCTCGCTCCGCAAGGTTACATCCACCCTACATCATTCCTGGACAGGTTGGTGGGTTCCACCTCGCTCCGCGAGGTTGCACCCACCCTACGGGGCTTCGATGGTCATCTTGCCGTCTTTGATGGTCATGATCTTGCGGCGGTCTGCCCAGCACATGTAGGCAACCGATACGAAGAACGAAGCCGGAACCCGATGCAGGGTGGCCAGCTTGACCCCGAATACCGTGGTCTTCCCGCCGAAGCCCATTGGGCCTATCCCCAATTCGTTAATCTCGCGGTGCAGTTGTTTTTCCATGGCGTCCAGTTCGGGGTCGGGGTTGGTGTCGGTGACCGGGCGGAACAATTGTTCCTTGGCTTTTATCATGCTGGAACCCCGATCGCCGCCGATCCCGACACCCAGGATACCCGGTGCACATCCCAAACCTTGAGCCTTGAAGGCTGCGTCCAGAACAGCCTTGCGCACCCCCTGGATGTCGCGCGAGGCGGGGAACTCGGGCGAGGGCACACTGTACTGGCACCCGCAATTCTCCGACCCGCCACCCTTGAGCATCAGGCTGATCTTGAGATACTCCTGCTCCCACTCCTCGAAATGCACCACGGGGAAGTCGATCCCGCTATTGTCCCCGGAATTCTTTCCGGACAGGGCATCCACGGCATTGGGGCGCAGGTAGGCACACTCGGTGGCAATTCGCAGGGCGTTGCCGATCTGGTCGCGCAAGCTCTGCTGCGAGCAGCTCTTGGGATACCAGACATAGAAGATCGGCGTCCCGGTGTCCTGGCAAATGGGTCGGCCGGTCTCGCGGGACATCGCCACGTTCTCCAGGACGGTTTTCATAGCCCCCTGGGCGGCGGAGCCTGCCTGTTCTTGTTCACAGGCATCGACCAATGCCTTCTCAACGTCAGGCGACAGGTCGGTCGAAGCCGACTTGATCAGTTCGACCAGATACTCGGTGATGTCTTGCATGAGGAACCCTCACATGCAGAGGTTTACAACATAAAATCTTCCCAAGCCCGCTATTATGCCCTTACGGAAGAACAGGTCAACCGGGACGGCAAATGTAGGGCGGGTTTGGGTGTGGCCATATTTTGTGGCA
>JAGLWJ010000518.1 GCA_023133475.1 Phycisphaerae bacterium
TGCGTAGGTTGGGGTGATCTCGTATGCGTCTTTTATGATCTGAAAGAGGTGGTTTTCCTGCCGGCGCGTACGATATTCAGCCCGGCATCGCTCGCACTGGCCCAGATGGGACTCGGCACGCGCTTTTTCCTCCGCGGGCAAGGTGCCGGCTAACAATTCCCCTATCTCAGCGGGTTTCAGGCACGCATCCACACCATCCACACCATCCGCTCCGCGCTAGGCCCGGCATTTATGCCGGGTAAACAAGGCCTCACTGTTCTGAAAAAAGGCCCTGTAGGGTGGGTGAAGCTTCGCGGAGCGAAGCGTAACCCACCGCGCCGGCTAATAAGTCCAAGGTCCCTAGTCCAAAGTCCAAAACCAACGGGACCTTGGACTTTGGACCTTGGACTCGTCCCTGAATGGTGGGTTCCACCTCGCTCCGCGAGGTTCCACCCACCCTACGTCTGCCCCCCTTTTCATGGTTTCCAGGTGCCGCCGGAGGCGGCATGACGACTGCGTTCATGAGTAATCCAGGCTAAACGATAATCAGCATACGCCGCCGGCGGGCATAATCAACCGAAAAAAACGCCGGCGAGGGCATAGGCGCCCCCTCTCACATCCTCTCCTTGTTGCCTTATTGCCTTGTTGCCTCGTTGCCTTGATCTGACACGCTCTGAGCCTTACCCTAACACACTGACCGGCAGGTCAAATCCGTTGTGCTACGGGGCGAGAGGATGTGACGATGGCCGAGCAATGGCGTGTGGGGATCGGTTATGACATTCACCGGCTGGTGGACGGCCGGCCTCTGATCCTGGGCGGGATCGAGATCGACTTTCCCCGGGGTTTGCTGGGCCACAGCGACGGTGACGTCCTGCTACACGCGGTGGCGGACGCTCTGCTGGGGGCTGCCGGCCTCCCGGATATCGGTGAGATGTTTCCCGACACCGATCCGGCATACAAAGATGCCGATAGCCGCGAATTGCTGGCTGATGTCGTGCGCAAGGTTGCCGCCGCAGGTTATCAGGCCAACAACCTCGACTGCATCGTACATGCCGAACAGCCGAAATTAAGTAAGCACAAGGGCCGCATGGTGCGGGCCATCGCCGATATCGTCGGGCTCGAGCCCGCAGCCGTGAACGTAAAAGCCAAAACCAACGAGAAACTGGGACCGGTGGGAGCGGCACAGGCTATTAGTTGCACGGTAGCCGCCTCACTCAGTCCGCTGACCAACAAACCGTCGTAAGGGGCAACAAATGTCGATTCGAGTCTACAACACGCTGACCAATCAGAAAGAACCGTTCGAGCCGCTCCAACCCGGCAAGGTCGGAATGTACGTCTGCGGGCCGACGGTCTACAAGAACAGCCACATCGGGCACGCCGTAGGGCCGGTGATCTTCGATGCCATCAAACGTTATCTGACTTCCAGCGGCTTTGACGTCACGCTGGTGATAAACGTCACCGACGTGGAGGACAAGATCATCGCCGAGTCGCTCGCCCAAGGCCGACCACCGTTCGCCCTGGCGGAGGAGGTTACCGATAACTACCTCAAAGCCATCGACCAACTCGACGCCCGCGAAGGCATCAACCATCTGCCCAAAGTCTCCACCCATATGGACGACATCATCAAGCTTATCGAGCGGATCATCGAGCGCGGCTTCGGATACGAGGTGGACGGCGACATCTACTTTGACGTAGCCAAGGATCGTGAATACGGAAAGCTGTCCAACCGCCGGTCTGAAGAGCAGTTCTGCCAGCGCGAGCTCGAATCAGGCCAAAAGCACAACCCCGGCGACTTCGTGCTCTGGAAGGCAGCCAAACCCGACGAACCGGAGGAGGTCAAATTCGACTCACCGTGGGGCAAAGGGCGTCCCGGCTGGCACATCGAGTGCTCAGCCATGAGCATGCGCTACCTGGGCGAATCGTTTGACATCCACGGCGGCGGGATGGACCTGATCTTCCCGCATCACGAAAACGAGATTGCCCAGGCGGAGTGCGGCACGGGCAAGCCGTTCGCCAAGTACTGGATGCACAATGGCCTGACCCGCTTCAACACCAAGAAAATCAGCAAGTCGGACGCTGATATGGCTGCGGCTTTGGAGAAAATGACCCTCAGCACGCTGCTCGATGAGTACGGCGGTGAGTTGCTGCGGTTCTTCATCCTGGGCACTCACTATCGCCGCCCCATCGACTTCTCCGACGAAGAGATGGAAGCCAAACGCAAAGGGCTAGCCACCTTCCACCGCCTCTTCGAGCGGGTCGAACGCATGACCGGGCAAAGCCCCCACGAAAACGTCGAGCCATCCACCGAGACGCTGCAAAGCCTCGCCTCGGTTTCGGATGAAGCCCGCCAGTTGATCGACGAGGTCGGACAGCACCGCGAGCGTTACACTCAGGCGATGGACGACGACTTCAACACCGCCGCCGCCATCGCCGCCATGTTCGACCTGGCCAGCCGGATCAACCGTTACATCGACACCCAAAAGCTCGAGGGCGGCAAGGACGACAAGCAGCAGGCGGTGGCGTTGGAGTCCGCTCGGCAACTGGTCGCACTGGGCCGCCTGATAGGCCTGTTCCTCCACCCACCGCAGTCAGCAGTAGCCGGCGACGACACCGGATTGCTCGACGACGTGATGCATGTGCTCATCGACGTCCGTGCCCACTGCCGCAAGAACAAAGACTTTGTCGCCGCCGACATGATCCGCAACCGCCTCGGCGAGATAAAGATAACCCTGGAGGACCGCCCCGACGGCACCATCTGGCGTCACGGCGACTGAGCACAATTGTAGGGTGGGTGGAGCCCGCCGTAGGCGGGCGGAACCCACCGCGCTGGTTGGTGGGTTCCACCTCGCGTTGCGCTAGGCCCGGCATTTAT
>JAGLWJ010000519.1 GCA_023133475.1 Phycisphaerae bacterium
GGGCCTAGCGCAAGCCTGCCGCCACGAAACTTACGCTATTCCGCATACGGGTTTACTGAATATTTACACGGGACCTTGGACTTGTCCCTGGTTGGTGGGTTCCACCTCGCTCCGCGAGGTTCCACCCACCCTACGCCTGAGTGCTGCGGCGGGTGGCCCCTGCCGCAGTGGTACAAGTTCTTGCAAACAGACCATCCCTACCCCATTGATTCGCACTCAGTGAACCGATACAAACCTATGGTAGGAAAACAAGCTTGGCAGTGATTGCGTGAGGTGCAAAACCACGAAAATGCAAGCCCGACGCTGGATTGACTACTTCTCTGTTGCGATGGCGATGATCGTAGTCGGTGAGTGCAGCCTTGTAGGGTTTGCCCGGCAACTCCCCACCGCCCCCCCAACCTCCCAGAAAAGTTCGCCACCGCCCGCACCACTTGCGGGGTTCTCCGATAAGGGTGTGTTCCTGGTCTACAAGAACGAGGAACGCATCGCCACCATCAAATTCCGGTGGGATCGTGATGGGACGTTTGACAACCAACACACCCTCTCCCTGGGCGGGCAGAGCGTTTCCGCGAAACTGCACATCCCGCCCACGGCGGACGGGCCGTGGCGGGAGATTTCCATGGAGTCGCCGCTGGGGCCTGTCTCCATCACCCGCCAGGGCGATTTGTGCCGCATCGAGTGCAAAAGCGAGGTCCAGACCCTAAACCTGAAACCCGATGTGGTCCTCTGGGAAAACTTCGCCCCCGCGCTGATAAGCCAGGCGGTACGCCGCTACGACAAAGCCAAGGGCGGGAAACAAACCTTTCCCCTTTTCATCTTGCCTAAGCGGGTGATGGAGGCTTCGCTCGAATTGCAGGATACGGTCGAACGCTGGGTCAACGGCCGGGAACTCCAATTCACCCGGTATCGCTACGCTCTTCCGGGCGTGGATGCGGTGTTGTGGGCCGACGCACAGGGCAAACTCTACCTGGCGGACCTGCCCGCTCTCCACGCGGCATATGTCCGCGAGGGGTACGAGATATTGCGCCGCACTCCAGAGGCTGACCCGTTGCTGTCCAAACCCCGGTACGAGATCACCGTTGAGCAGAACGTCAACGTTCCCATGCGTGACGGGCTTGAGCTGGCTACGGACATCTACCGCCCTTTGGCTGACGGTCGCTTCCCTGCGATTCTGGTGCGGACCCCGTACAAGAAGGAGATGTCAGAACTCGAGGCTCGCTATTATGCCCGTCGCGGGTACGTCTTTGCGGTGCAGGACTGCCGCGGGCGATTCGGCTCGCCCGGTGCCTGGGAGCCGTTCGTCAACGAGGCTGCCGACGGCTACGACAGCATCGAATGGCTGGCAAGCCAAACCTGGTGCACCGGCAAGGTCGGGATGATCGGAGCTTCTTATAAGGCATGGGTGCAATGGTGGGCTGCCTGCCTCCGCCCCCCGCACCTGGTCACGATTATACCAAACGTCAGCCCGCCCGATCCCTTCTATGCCATTCCCTATGACCACGGCGTGTTCAGTTTGCTCGGTTCCATTTGGTGGGCGGACGTCCTGGAATCCGAAGCGACCGCCGATCTTTCCGGCGCCACCTACAGCCGAATTGGCGAAAAGGACTATCACCAGCTTCTGCGAGCCCTGCCGGTGATCGATCTGGACAAAGCTGTTCTGGGCAAGGAGAACCCCTACTGGCGCAAGTGGATTGCCCATCCGGCACTGGACGGCTACTGGGAGAAGGTGAGCTTTCTCGACCGTCTGAAGGATGTGAATATTCCGGTTTTTCATCAGTCCGGCTGGTTTGACGGAACCGGTATTGGGGCGAAGCTCAACTACCTGCGCATGGTCTCGCTCGGGCACCGGCACCAGAAGCTGGTTTTGGGGCCTTGGGGGCACACACCGGTGGCACGGCGGCGGCACGGCGACCACGATTTCGGGCCTGAAGCCGTCATCGACCTCGAACGGGCTTACCTCCGCTGGTTCGACTATTGGCTTAAGGGCGTGGGCAACGGGATCGCCCGTGAGCCGTTGGTCAGCATTTTTGTGATGGGCTCGAACCACTGGTTGCATGGCAACACCTATCCCCTTGAGGGCACACGCTATGAGAAGTGGTACATTTCCAGCCGCGGCTATGCCAACACCTCTCGTGGTGATGGTTGGCTTACCACCGATATGCCCCCCGTCACCGCCCGGCCGGATCGTTACACCTACGACCCCGGCGACCCCACCCCCGATCCGCAACGCTACCACGATCCGGAGGACACCTCCGCCGACACCGAGAAGAAGGTCCGCTCCGCCGAGGAAAAGAAGCAAGCCCGTGACGCTTACCATGAGAAGGTGACCAGTTCCCGCCGCGATATCCTGGTGTATCAATCGCGGCGTTTTCGCAAGCCGTACACTTTCGCCGGGCCGATCTCCGCGGTGCTTTATGCCTCTTCGTCCGCCCCGGACACCGACTGGTTCGTCCGCCTCCTGGAGGTGGGCAAAGAGGGCAAGCTATTACAGTTGGCGGAGGGCAAGGTCCGTGCCCGCTACCGCGATTCGCTGAAGAGCTCCAAGCCGCTGATCCCCGGCAAGGTTTACGAATACCATATCGACCTGTGGCAAACGGGCATCACCATTCCGCCGGGCCATCGCTTGCGGGTTGAGATTGTTTCGGCTTCCTTCCCGACGTTCTCGCGCAATCTCAACACCGGAGGTCACAATGAGACCGAGACCGAGCACCAGGTCGCTCAGCAAACCATTTACCACCAGCCGCAGTACCCCTCACACATCGTGCTCCCGGTCATTGCCGACCCTTTTCCAGGGAACGCCCCTGCGAAATAGCGTTTTGCCTGAGGGATGATTCACCGCGGAGCACGCAGAGCACGCAGAGAATGGAGAATGGAGAATGAAGAAGCGTGGCGATCGCAACCGCGCCGGTGTGTTTAGCGGCGACAATCCACAGCGTTTAGCGGCGACCCGAAGGGGAGCGTGTAGTAGGTGAGCGTGAAAAAGGGAACGTGAAAAACTGAGAAAACGGCGTAACCACAGTTGTAGGGCGGGTTTCACCCGCCGTTGTGGCATCTCGCGGCGGGTAGAACCCGCCCTACGTTTATTCTCAATTTCTTCCAGGCAAAGATTGCGTTGTTGACGATCTTGCCCAAATGATCGAGCGGCGTATAATAGTTTGAGTAGGTTCCGCTGGTGAGCGTGTAACCTTGGCCCCATCGTCTAGAGGCCTAGGACACCGGCTTTTCACGCCGGCAACACGGGTTCGAATCCCGTTGGGGTCAGTTTCAGCAATCGTGCAGCCGCCGGCAGGGCTGTAACGCTCATGATTAACGCAGAACTTGCACGTATCTTCGATCGCATCGCCGATCTGCTCGAAATCAGCGGAGCAAACCCCTTTCGCATCCAAAGCCACCGCCGGGTGAGCCGCACCCTCAAAGACCTGACTGACGATGTGGCGAATCTTGCCGAGCAGGGTCGCCTGGCAAAGCTGCCCGGCGTCGGCAAAAGCTCCGTCGAAAAGATCAAAGAGTATCTCGCCGTCGGCAAAGTCCCCCTGCTGGAGGAACTGGAAGCCAAGCTGCCCGCAGGCCTACCCGATCTGTTGCGCATCCCGGGCATGGGTCCCAAGACCATCGCCTTGGCTCACCACGAGTTGGGGGTCGGCTCTATCGACGATCTGAAGGCTGCTATCGAGAGTGGGCGATTAGCTCAATTGCCCGGCTTAGGCAAAAAGAGCGTCGAGAGAATAGCCGGCGGAATCGAGTTTCTGGCTGGTTCCGCAGGCCGAACGCGGTTGGGGGTGGCGTTGCCGATGGCGGAGCGGCTGCTCGAGCAGGTGCGTAAGATCACTGGTGCCCGGGTTGCACAACTGGCAGGCTCCCTCCGTCGTGGGGCGGAAACCATCGGCGATGTTGACATTCTCTGCGAAGGGGACGACGGAAAGGCGATCATCGCTCAGTTTGTCGGGTTCCCCCAGGTATCGCGTGTGCTGGCTGCCGGTGAGACCAAGGGGTCGGTTACCGTTATCACCCCGGACGGCAATGAGTTGCAGATCGACCTGCGTGTGGTGCCCGCCCGGTCGTTTGGGGCAGCCTTGCAATACTTCACCGGTTCCAAGCAGCACAATGTGCGTCTGCGTGAGATTGCGGTGAAACGTGGTCTGCGGCTCAACGAGTACGGCCTGTTCGACGGTGAGACGGTGTTGGCCGGCGAGCGTGAGGAGGAGATTTATGTCCGGCTCGGCTTGCCCTGCCCGCCACCGGAACTCCGCGAGGACCGCGGCGAGTTTGATCCCGAGTTAGCCCGTCGCAAACTGCTCACACTCGAGGATATCCGCGGGGACCTGCATTTGCACACATTGGCCAGCGACGGGCGCAATACGGTTGAGGAGATGGCGGTTGCCGCCCGCGCCCGTGGTTATAAGTACATTGCCATTACCGATCATTCGCGTAGCAGCACCATCACCAACGGGCTCACTGCCGAGCAACTGCTCGAACACCTCCAAGCCGTCCGGGAGGCCGACCGAAAAGTCCAGGGGATCGAAATCCTGGCCGGCACCGAGTGCGACATTCTTTCCGATGGTTCTCTCGACTACCCCGACGAGGTTTTGGCCCAGTGTGATTTTGTGGTGGCCAGCATCCATTTGGGGATGACCAAGGGCAAAGCCACCCCCACGGAGCGCACGTTAAATGCCATTGCCAACCCTTGGGTGACTGTCATCGGGCACCCCACCGGCCGACTGATCAACGAGCGTGCCGCGATGGACATCGACATCGGTAAAATCATCGAAGCCGCCGCCGGCAATCACACCGCGTTGGAACTCAATGCTTCCTGGTCGCGTCTGGATTTGAAGGACACCCACGCCCGCCAGGCAATCGAAGCGGGCGTCAAATTGATCATCGGCACCGACGCCCACTCCGCCGACAGCCTGGGCCAGATGCGCTACGGCGTTTCGACCGCTCGCCGCGCCGGTGCCACCTGTGCCGACGTGCTCAACACCCGCCCCGTGCCCGCCTTCAAAAAGTGGATCAACAAAAAACGCGGCTTGTAACTCACGAGAGCCATCAGCTCATTGCGGCAGTCTTGCGCTAGGCCCGGCATTTATGCCGGGTATTGGAGTGGTTGCCTTTACCCCCCCCGTTCCGCCCCGCCGCCTTCGGCAGCGGGGCGG
>JAGLWJ010000052.1 GCA_023133475.1 Phycisphaerae bacterium
TGCCCGTCCACAGATAGGTGTAAGGACCGGTGCCAAGCGTGGCCGTCGGAGTGCCACCGACCACCGGATCGGTGCCGTTTGAGCAGATCGCATAATCGGGTCCGGCATCGGCAACCGGCTGCTCCCAAATCGTGATGTCGGCACAGTCGATCAAGGCGCTCACGCACCCGTTGGCATCGGTAACCTCCACGCATACCGTATAGGTGAACTCTCCACCAGCAGCGGCATAGGCGGCGTCAAGATCAAACGTCGGGTTGGCCGCCGTCGTATCGCTCAGGTAAGCCGCTCCGCTACCCGTCCACACGTATGTGTAAGGCGGTAGGCCGTTGCTGCCGGTCGGAGAACCGCCAACCACCGGATCAGACCCGTTCGAGCAGATCTCATAATCAAGCCCGGCATCGGCGACGGGCAGCTCGTTGACCACCACATCGGTCTGGTCTGCGAACTCACACCCGTTGCTGTTGGTGATAGTCAGGTAATAGGTTCCCTCATTAACCTGTGCGGCGTTGGGGATCGTCGGGTCCTGGAGACTAGAAGCAAAACTGTCCGGACCGGTCCACGCATAGGTGTACGGTGGGTTCGGGCCGACGCCAGGATCTGGATCACCGTACAGCTCGATGGTGGTGTTCTCGCAGACCGGGCTGTTGCTCGACGCGACCGCTTCCGTGTCATCGATGCTGATCGGATCGGAGTCCACCTTGTTCGGCAGAATCGTGGTGTTATCGGCTGTTCGGGTGAGCTTGGTCTTGAGGGCTCCGGCGTCCGGGCGGAAGTCCACGGTGCTTATGCCTTCGGCAATTGCCTTGAAGCGTAGGGTTGCCACCGTGAAGGGTCCAACGCCCGGCCCAACGCCGCCGCCGCCGAGCTGGTTGTAGCTCAGTGCGTAAATCACGTACCCGGGAGTCCCGCCGAAGTTATCGAGCAGGGCAATCCTGCTCCAGCCGGCTGCCTCTGCGCTGTCGCAGGGTGGCGAAGCCGTGCCCCGGCAGAGCGACATCAGGGAGGTGTCGTACTGCATCAGCACCTGCACACCGTTGATCATGTCGTCCAGGCCGTGGACATTCAGCTCCACCTCGATGATGCCGCCGTTAGTGTTGCAGTCCAACCCGGAGACGACATCCAGCGACACAAACGGCGCAGTCGCCGCCCACCACGGGCAATAATCGACGTTGTCGGTAACCGCGTCGCCGGCACCATCGGCATTGAGGTCATCGGCGGAGTTGGCGTTGCAATCCCCAGGCCCATCGACCTCGCTCGTGCCAGTCGCATCAAGCGGACCACTCGCATCGCCCCACCAGTTGTTGGTGGCATCGAGGGTATTGGCGGAGTCGAGGTTTTCCACACCGAGGGTGTTGCCGCTGATGTTGTTCGTATTCAGCGCCACACTATTCGCGGAGGACCGCACCTGGACTCCCGCCGTACCACTGTTTGTGATGGTATTGCCTGTCACGCTGATATTGGTAAGCGTCTGCACGCCACCACTGTAGCCAATCACCACACCGCGAGGGAAGCCGTCAACCGAGTTGTTCGTCACCTGCACATCGTCCTGGGCCCGCTGGTCGAAGTCCAGCACCACGATGCCTTGCCCGGCGTCGGCGCTCGCACTTGTTGCCATCGTGTTATCGAGGATCTTGACCATCGAACGCTCGGTGAAGGCACAGCGGTACGCTTTGCCAGAGTATGTATTGTCCTCGATAGTCACGTAATCAACGACAGTCTCACCCTGATGGTTGATGAACACCGCGTCATACAGCCCAGCAGGAGTTCCGGTGAAGGTGTTGTCGTGGATGTGCAAACCATCGATGTCGCTGTTGTACCCGAGGACATCGTCGCGATAGGTCTGGATCACGACACAAAAGCCACCCGTATTGGCGTCAACGCCGTAACCGATAGAGATGAAGTTGTTGTCGTAGATCTCGATGTTCTCTCCGCTCAGCACAATTCCGCTGGAGTAGTAGTCCTCCGGCACATCGGGGCTCTCGATGTCGAACCCGTGGAGCTTGACCCCATCAGACAGGATCTCGATGTTGGGATTAGCCAGCGGCCAGTTGGTCTGCGGCTCGACGGCGACGCCTTTGATGGTGGTGCCGCCAGCCACGATCTCGAGATTGTCCTTGCCCGCCGGGATAAGGATATCCCCTACATACGTCCCGGACGTAACGGTGATCGTATCGCCGGCCGAAGCGTTGTCGATGGCATCCTGGATGGAGTCGTCGACGACCCACGTCATCGGGCTACTGCCGGGGGTTGCACCCAGCCATGGCGAGTAGTCCACGTTAACTGAAACCGCGTCGCCAGAGCCCGGGCCTTCACCACCAGGACCACTGGCATCGCCCCACCAGTTGTTCTCTCCATCGACGAGAACCGCCGTGGAATCGGTAAATATGCCGGTATCATTGCCGTGGATGTCGTTAAAGTTAGCGGTCACGACGGTTGCGTCGGTTTCAAGATAGCCAACCCCGATACCCGCCGTGTTATCCGTTAGGGTATTATTCGTGAATGTCCCAACGGTACCTGGCGCGTGGTAATCGGTCGCGATCATTCCGGCAGAGGTTGAACCGTTGCTCGATAACACGCCTCTGCAGTTCGTGACGGTATTGTTTGTACACGTGGCTGTGGCGCCACCGCTGAGTTCGATCCCGTAGTCCAACCAGTCACCAACGCCTTTGCCGGTGTAGGTGTTGTTGTGGATGGTCCGTGTGGATCCGGCACCGAAGACGAATATGCCGATGCGGGCGATATTGCTGAAGTCGCAGCCTTCCACCCGCGCAACTTCGCCGGGATCGGAATCATACAGGCAAACTCCGCGGCCCTGATCGCTGGACAACGTATACCAGATATTGCGGAAGGTGCAGTCGCTAATCGTTCCGTGGCCGTGCGAAAGGATGCCAATGAAGACTTTCTTCCCTGTGCCGCTGGAATTCCCATCGCCGTCCAGAATGACGTTGTCGAGATCGAAACGTATCCCGTCGTTTACCAGGAACCATGCGCGGGTGTCGCCGGTGTCGCCGGTGTCCGTTCCCGCCATGATGACCGGTTTGTCACTCGGGTCGCCGCTGATGGTCAGGTCCACGCCGATGACGATCTGGCCGGACTCGACATACGTCCCCGGCTCGACGTGGATGACGTCGTCCGCGACCGCAGCGCCAACTGCCGCCTGGATCGTGCTGTAGCAAGGCGTGCCGCCGCTGCACGTACCCGATGAGTTTACATAAAGGTCGCCCGCCCTGGCCGTGCTGGGGATCGCAAAGGCCACGGCTGCCACCGCCAAAAACAACATACATTTTCTCATTTTAACGCTCCTTAGCACTAACTCCGGGCGATCTGGCGATCACCCCATTTAACCCACTGCCTTGAACCGGTTACCCAAGGATTTTGCTGTCCGCTGCAAACTACTCTGCGGTTAAACATGCCGCACAATCCATCCCCACTCCTCTATTCAACAATCGTTGGCCAACAGCCTAACCCCTAATCCGCACCCTCCTTTCGTTCGGCCACCAGCCACTTCGCTCTCATGATGCGCCATACGCTGTCGTCCCAGGCGAAAATCAAAACCTGGAGGCCCTCTACGTAAGCCTCCCCATTCCGTATCCTTCACCATGCTCCGACTTTCCTTGCAAATTCTCAGAAACGATACCCAGACCCACCAATGCGGTCTGCCTCGATTCGTTTCCAAACCACCTGAAACCAACACAGACGGTTTACCGGGGCGGACTCAAAAATAGCCGATGTGCCCTGCCTGCCATACCGGTGATGAATTTGTGCCTGCGGAAAACCTCACCATGTCAGATGCACTTCATAACCACAGACGCAACCTCAATAACCCATCAGCCGCATCGGAGACCCTAAAAACAAAACCCACAACCACAAACCCACATTGCAAATTCCCAAACAAAGTCCCCAATAAGATAGGTTTCGCAGGTTAAAGGGCCTCCCAGCCAAACACACAGCACGCACTTCTCCGGCATTCAGGTTGATACGAAACACCCTACTCGCCGTTAGACGATTTGAAACGTAAAAGAGAGATCGCCTCTCAACGTCTCTCTCTCTCTACTCTCCCGATTAGCCATAAGGGGCATTGGTAACTGAATACTTCCTTCACCCCTACCATAATCCCTATTCTAACCTATCCAGTTTATCACGCAACAAAAAATACCAAAAAAAGCAACCCACTATCACTTAAAGCAGCACTTTGTTTGCCGGGCGGATTATGACCAATTAGCCTGGGTGTGGCCATATTGTGTGGCATCAGGCGGGTGGCCCACCCCTTTAGGGGCTGTCGATAAAGTGGGTTTCCGGTGTCCACGAAATGTTTATCAGGATTGAAATACCTGGTTTCCAGTCCCGAGAAGCTTTTCGTAAGCGACTGGGACGACTTTATCGACAGCCCCTTTAGCGGTGGGGGGGCCGAATCCTGACGCGATTCGTGTTCCCAGGGCTTAAACCCCAATACGGTTCACTTTCAAGGATAACAATTGATTGTTGGAACGATGTTTGCGATTGCGGAGGAGATGGTAATGCTCGGCCATTTTTTTGCCGAAGTTGGACATCTTTTTTTTGACCACACGCGGGTTGATGTGGTTCTCCCGGCGCGGCAGGCGGCCTTGGCTGATGTGTTTGATCATCGCGGGATACAGGTCCGCCTCCAGCAGGGTGGTCACCAGTCGGTGGAGTTTGCCGTGACCGGTTCGATTCGGCTGGTCCAGGGTGTATTCGATGACCCGCACAACCGGACAGGAAGATGGCCTGTATCTGGGGATAGGCACCCAATCGGGTACGTGCTTGAGAAAGCGCCGACTTGGACGGTGGGAGTTTCGCTTCCCAAACCAGAAACAAGGCCCGCCGTTGCCGGCAAACGCCTGATCCGTCGGCTGTGGCGACCGGTTTGGGTCAAAACCGCACGTATGGTTTCTGACCGTATTGGGGCTAGACCCGGCATTTATGCCAGGCCTATCGCGACGCAATGCCGTGGGATTGTGGCGTCATTTGAGTTCGCGCTATGTCGCATGATTTCCATCACTTCCGCAGGGGGGCTTAGAAGAGGATGCCGGTGGGAGCCTGGGTGCTTCCTCTCAGGTCCTTCCTTTGTTGCCTGTTCACCACGGGTTTACTGAATATTTACACTTAACGGCTGCCGTTGGTGGTACAAGTGTTTTATGGATTGTGGTTACATTTGTGCAAAATCGAGGTTGACAGCTTGCCAAACGTCGCGTAAGAGTATGTTCAAATGTTGCGGGGTAGAGCAGTTGGCAGCTCGTCGGGCTCATAACCCGGAGGTCGCAGGTTCGAGTCCTGCCCCCGCTATTTGCGTAAAGCTAGCAGAGGCAACCACTTAGGTGCCTCTGCTTTTTTGTTGGGACGTCGCAAAACGGCCGATTGCAGTAAAATTGCAGTGCGCAGTTGCGCGTCATCGTCCCGACACCCACGTAGCGACAGCCTCCGCCAGGCTCTAGCGGAGCCCGGCAACGGGCCCGGGAAGGACGGCTGTCGTGGCCAGTTTGTACAAGCGTGGGAAACGGTATTGGATCGGGTACACCCTGAACGGGGAGCGGGTCGAGCGGTCGCGAGCCAAACCGCAGACGGACAAGTACGCCCGTGCCCACGTCAAGGTGAGACTCCTGGAAGACCTTAGTCCCGAACTCATCAATTGCTTCCTCTCCGCCCGCATCGAGCACGACGCCTGGTCAGCCAAGACCGTCAACCTGATGCGTCAGGTGATCCACCGCCTCTTCTCCTACGCGATCAAGCACTACGCCGCGCTGATTCCGGAGGCCATGCACGACTCGGTTGAGTTCGAGCCGGCTGCGCGCGACGAACCAAAGCCGGACGACACGCGTGAGTTGCTGGAGAATATCCTCAAGGAAGTGAGCGGAAAGCCGGAGGAGCCGAGTGACGAACCCCGGCTGCGTGTTGTTCGAGGCTGAGCATCCGTTACTCGACGGTTTCGCGTGACTCCAGCCAGTCCTCGATATCGCGCCAGCCACACGACGCCGGCATCGTCGCCCCGGATTCGTGCCACATCGTCGGCTGTCAGCCTCGACGGATAGAGCAGGATCCGCAGGCGATCGAGGTCGTAGTGTGCCCGCACGCTGTACTGAACTGTCGAGACCAGTCGAACGACGTACCGGGACCACTCCTTCACCTGTCGGATCGTACCGATGGCCATCGCCCCGGCACGGTGACCGTGGGCATCGAGTGCTGAGCCGCTTCCCTGCGGCTCCCGATCCTTGTCACGTCGTGTGGTTGCTGTGGATGCCACGTGGCTGTCCGGGGCGAGCTCGTCTGGGCCAGAAGTGCGACCGGCTTTCGGTTTACTCACTCTGGTCATGATGGGTGTTGCTCCTGATTCCTCCGTCGGCAACACGTCGCCTTCGGCCAACAGGCCATGGACGCCGCACAGCGGGCAGTCGTCCCGACGTGTAGTGCGGGCCACCAAAGTCTCGGCGGTGAGTTGGTCGTAGTGGGCGTAGTCCCAGCGGCCGAACTCCTCGCCGTGGACAAGGGCCAGGAACGCGGCCATTCCCAACTGGGCGGTTGTGGCGTTAAGGTTGACGACCGAAGGCGTGGCGTCGGCTCGATGGCCTTGGACGTACCCCTGGGCGGCGTGCTCCACCTTACGAGAGTCGTCCATGAGTTCCGTTGAATCCGGGGGGAAGCTTGAATTCATGGACGACCAACCACTTCCCGTCGTCGGAGATCGAAAGTGGGTAGCCGATCGACAAGACCCGCAGGTGCTCGTCCAGGATGGCTGCATTGCTTGGCATGGATTATCCTCCGTTCTTATGAATTGGCCCGTCCATGTAGTGGTCCCCGGGCCGGGCACAGATTTCATCACCGGGGTTGACGACCTGGTTGCTGCCGTCGCGGTTTTGCCGGATCACGAGTCGATCCGGCGAGATGCCGGCTGCCTTCTTGATGGCGTCGACATCGATGGTTCCATCGTCCCTAGTCGGAACGTCAAGTTCCTTGCCGTTGATCATGCATAGCATTGTGCTTGTCTCCTGTTTAGATGTTTGGTGTTTCTTGAACAGACACCGCTAAACCATCGCCATGATGAGCCCGGCCGTGATGGTGCGCACGACGACGAGCGCGGTGAGCACGGTCACACATGGGGCCCACGAGGGAACGGTACGCCCTCGCCATTTCGTCAACCGCCGGTTGGCATACTCGATGGGTCCTTCGATGGCCCGTCGGAGTATGTGATGGCGGGACTCTGGGAAGTCGATCGCGAAGCGGCGGAGCAAGAAATAGGCGGCTGCGACGATCAGATACGTGTCGATTGCCGCCACGACGATCCCCAAGGGGCTCGCGAACATTGGAATCGGGATTACGATCATTCCGCCCTCCTTCAAGGTCAGCGGTTTGAGCGACGCGCGCGTGCAGAATGCTTTGTAGGCGTCGTAAGCGTCGCCGGACCCTACAAGGTCCTTCCGCTTCGCCCGGATCCTCTCGATGATCCCCGCCAGGGCCGCCTGGAGCTGCGCCGGCGCCGTTCGGATCATGGTTGTGTACCGGTCCTGCTCAATCTGGCGGGCGGCGTTGCTCGAGCTGCAGGTTGGGCCCTACAGGGTAACGCGGCGCGAGTTGGAGGAGGAAGAGAAGGTCGCCCTACTCGCCTGCGGCACCGACAATCCCTGCCGGTGTCTCGGGCCAGAAAATCGGTGCACCATCTACGCGACGCGCCCCAACGCCTGCGTCGCGTTCGAAGCCGGAAGCCAGAAATGTCAGAACGCCAGGGCTGAGTTCGGCATCGGCCCGTTGCCTCCTCTCCTTCCGACAATCCCTCCTCAGGCCCCCGTCTGACAGACACATCTTCGTCGGCAACCCAAACCATCGGAAAAACTCAACGGACTGAGCCTGATTGGCGCAAGTCAAGTGCGCGCGTGCGCACGACGCCGTCAGGCCAAGTCCTGCAACACCATGCGACTTACGGCATGGTGTCGCATGAACAACCATGTGGAGGAACAAGAAAATGCAAACCATACAGGCAATGGTAAACCCAAGATTGCTCACCAAGGCGAATCGGTTGTTTACCGGAACGCTGGAAGGCAGGATCATCGAGGTCCTGCAAAACGCCCGGCGAGCGGGCGCAACGAAAGTGGAGATCACCAACCAGGGCGGCTACATCACCGTCCGCGACAACGGAGATGGTATCGACGACTTCTCCCGGCTACTGGACCTGGGCGGCTCTGGCTGGGAAGAAACTCTGGAATCGAGCGAGGATCCTGCTGGTGTAGGCCTATTCTGCCTGGCGCCGCGGCAAGTCACGATTCGGTCGAACGGCAAGCGCACAATGATCAGTGGCGACGGCTGGACCGGCGCGCCCGTTGACATCCGAGACGATCCGGAACCTGTACAGGGAACGCTTCTGCGGTTCCAGGATGAGGAATGGACGTCCGCCGTCGTGGACCGAAATGCGGTTTTCTGCGGCATGGATGTCACAGTCGATGGCAAGCCATGCCCGAAGATGCCGTTCATATCTGATCAGGCTAGTTCCCAACCGGAGCTCGGCTGCCGCATCGAGGTTCGCGAATCGCAGGACCTGAACGCCTGGCACAACTCGTGCAAACGAGGCAGCTACCACTCTGACAACGTGCTGGTCAACTTCCACGGCCAGGTCGTGGCATTCGATTGCCACCCGGTCAGCGAGCACCAGTCAAGATCGGCGGCTACAGCGTGAGCTACCGGAACGAGCATGCCTCGGTTCGCATCGCCCAGGAATCCTACAAGCGGCTCAAAGCCTACCTGACGGACCTTGCGCCATGCCGCTCAGCCGAGCACATGGCCGAGGAGTTCCGGATGCTCCACCACGAACCCTACGCCCCGGTCCGCCGACAGCTGCTGAACCTGCTGCGGGCGGTGAACCGAGCGCGGAAGCAGGCAGGCTTCGAGCCGGTGCCGGTGGAGTGCCTCCGGCTCAAGCGTCGGATCTACCGGCCATTTGAAGACCGCCATTGTAATTCGGCATCGTGAGAGAGGGTTGAGTCAGTCGGCAAAGGCGGTATGTGGAATCTCTCGGCTGCCGAGCCACACGGGCATATCCGGAATCTTACGCCTGTGACACGCTGCCCCTGGCGGATCGTCCACGCTGACCTCAAGCTGAGTCATGCCGTGACAAACGCTCGTATGGCGTCGCAGACCGCCGTTTCGTCGCCACTAATCCGCTCGGCAAGATCGGTGTTTCCAATCAACCACTCTCGTCGTTGATTTCGAACCCACTGCCGCAGATCTTCGTCAGTCTGAATCGTCTCCGGCAGTGGAAAGGCAGTCGCCAGTAGCCTGGACGCACGTCGCAAGCGCACTCCGAAACGAAACCACGCTAGAGTCCCTGGCGAGTCGCATCCGTACTTGATACACATCGGCAGGCAAGCCAGTGGCAGAGGGAGGGGCACACTCTGCCCCAGTAGTTGTTCAGCAACTGCTAGGAACCCACCGGCAATTAGGGAGAGCGATGACCACGTTTCTCCGACAACGCTCAATGCGCGTGGTATCGGCTTACCCTGAGTGCGATCTGGGGGGATTTCATCTTCGGCCATTCCGGTCACAATCGACGCGATCCGCGCGAGGGGATCACCGCTCATCCACATCCTGAGCGGCATCCGCAAAGTATTCCATGCCGACTCCCATTCTGCGGGTGGACGCCAGTCATTGCCTCTCTCAAAGAACAAATCTGGCTGAGTCTTGGAAAGCTGTTTGAACTCTTCCGATGCGCGCGCGAGTCGATCGCTCGGTAGCAGATTTGCCAAGAGTCCCGGTGCTATCTGGGGGACCACGCTCAGCATCTCGTCTAACCATTGAGTTACGTCCCAGGTTCGATAGTCCTCTGGTATCTGCTCGCGGGACCGCCCCCAAGCCATGGAGATTCCCAAGGTCACGAAGAAATCAAGCCCGGCGCGTTGCGCTGCCACCGTAAGCCACTTTGGTGCTTTGGTATTGGCGATAAACTCATCACGCACGCTTACTAGTCGTTCTACGTTCTGCGACGTAACCTGTGCCTGGCCGGCTTGCGTGCGCCTGAATGCAGCATAGGTACGCTGAAGTACCTGTTGCGGGTCAAGCTGATTCTCATCGCCACCCGTCAGTGATGCGACAACTTGAAGTTCCAGATCGTTCGCTTGGTCAGTCCCAAGAACCTCCCGACAGACGTTATCCAAGAAGATATCGAGGCCGCTTCCAATGGACACGGCATCATCAGCTTGCTGCAAGAAGTCAGCTTGATCGCGCGCGTGCAGTACTTGTGCAAACTTGCGCAATAACAGCGGCCTGTCTGGAATCGTGATAACAACTCCTTGATTCGCGAAGCCAGCTCGACCCGCCCGCCCAGCGGCATTCAGTAATTGGGAGAACTTGCGCTGCTTCACGACATCGGCGTCCTCTCCGCGCGGGTCACCGATTCGCGTTCCGGCGATCACAACCGCAATGGCGGGCAGATTCAGGCCTTGGGCTAGAGTCCCCGTCGCAAACATGATTGGAACGCGACGCTTCTTGAAGGCCAACTCGGACGCAATCTTCTCGACCTCCAGCATAAGGGACGAATGCACGGCAACTCCGCGGTCCAGAAGCTCGAATACAGCGGACGCAATACCGAGCTCATAGTCGGCCAGTATGCGGCACACTCGGATCAACTCCGGATACTCTGAAGTTCTGCTCAGAGCAGAAGATGCGAGCGTGACCTTTGATCCATTGGAGAAGGGGTAGTGCCGACTAGCTGGCGTGAACACGAGCGTTTGGATACCCGTCTCCGCGAGAACGGTGGCCAAGTTGATCGCCGTAGCGTTGACCCAGCTATCCGCGTTGAATTCGTACTTCCAGTTGTCGGCGCCCCCTTTCCGTCGAACAGACAGCTGTGCGTCACATTCGATCGCCACCGTGCTGTAATCAGCTTCGTTGGTGCTTTGCCACGCCCCCTGAAGGCAAGCGGCGAGCGCACACGTGGACGTGAACGCGAGCTTCTTGCGACGCTCTGGGAGCGATGCCAACTTCTCCTGCGCGCCCTTTGCAGCTCGCTGAAAAGGAGCGTCTTCGACACCTAACACCGACCGAAGCGTACGCGTCGGCCGCCACCGAATCGAGACAGATCCTGACCGGCCACCCTTAGCTGCAGCCAGCCAGCCTGCTAATTCATCGGGGTTTTGAATGATAGCCGACATCAAGAGAAAGCGGCTACGGGGCGCTCGCAGCATCAGCTGAGATAACACTAACTCCGCGACAGCACCGCGAGATGACCCAGTGTCGCCGATTAAATGACACTCATCGAAAACTACCAGCGAGCACGACTCGAACGCTTCCGGAGTGAGACGCAGCGCCAAAGCGCACTTCTCGGGCGTCATGACGGCGACTGTGTTCGGCGGTATCTGAGTGACGGTCTCGGTGCGGAATACTGAATACTCCTGATCACCTATGAATGCGAGCACCTCCGTCTCTAGCTCTGCAAGCCCATCCCGCAGATCGCCCCTGATCTGCTCTGTCAATGCGTTTGTCGGGGCGAGGCATAGGACCCACCCAGTGCTGAGCGCTTGCGAGATCGCAAGTTCGGCTACGAACGACTTCCCACTGCCTGTCGGCATCGATACAACCGCATGTTCAAGATCTCCCAGTATGCACTTCTGAACATACTCGGCTGCGGACGGCCACAGTAGTGGTCGTCCTGCACTCCGCGCGGAGCCAACAGCGCGTAATCGGAGATATCGAACGTACGCATCCCGGTTCGATCCCGGCGGCGCGGGGACCGTGTGGACGAGGGATCTGCCGACCAACGCAGGCAAGCACAAGCGAAGCAAGGTCGCCAGGTGATGGATCCGTGCGTAGTCGTTTCCGGTTCGCGTGCTATTCTCGGCGTTAGCAGTTGGAGAAAGCGCAGTGAGTAGTCGGTCCAACCTTGCGAGTGCCGCCTCGCGCTCGCCCTGGCCGCCAGCAAGCCAGCTAGAAAACGCAACGGCTGCCAAGCCCAGCTCCGCATACAAACGCCCTACCGTATCCTGCTCCAGGAGCGTCGCGCCGAGTTCGGCTGCGTCTTCAAAAGAAATGGAAGGGCCAGTGTCATCTGCGGCAGTTACCTGCATGCGACACAGCTTCTCCAGTCTTTCGTGACACCAAGCTCTAGCCTGTTCATGCGGGGCGTCTGACGGAGTGTAGACGAGTCCAGGAAGTGTAAGAACGCCGGCAGCACACGCATTGTAATCGGCAAACAGATACAGCAACGCCGCTTCGATCCTTGTAGACCTCTCAGGAGGTAGACGCTCGTTCTGTGACTCCTTGTTCTCGACGGTGACCGCAATGTGATCAGCAAGCAGCGCCATCACTTCGGCCACGACAAAAGCTGCGGCTTGGCGGCTTGGAGTGTCCCGCTCTTCGTCCAGCACTATATGGTAAAGCAAGGCATTGGCGACACGCCGCAGGAAGCTGTGGGTGTCCGCGATGTCTTCGACGGCTTCAGGGGCATTCGTACGGTATTGCAGGATCGCCAAGTATGCTCGTGACAGCGCGCGAGCTATCGAGTCACCGGTCAGCCCATCGAACTCGGGAACGTCATTCAGCAGCGATCGTGCATATGCATCGAACATACTTCGGTCTTGCTCATTGAGTTAGATTGCCGCTCGCGTATGCCCGCATCAGGCGAGAGAGTTCATCGAATACATCTCGTGCAGCGTCGAACGCAATAGGTACGAGGAACTTGTGTGACACGGGAACCGCGAGCTTCCGGAGTGAATTACGCTTTCGTCCCCAATCGCGTGACTGCTTTGCGTCACAACAAACAAACGGGTAGTAGCTCCGCTCGCTCCTCCAGAATGCGTGGCCAAGCCTAGCCTGCTGTGAGTGACTGAGGGACGAGCGCAACTGTGTGACAGCCGCACGAAGTTCAGTGTCCCGAAGGGCATCGTCAATCTCGCGAAGGCGAGTCGATGCGTCAATGATCGCCTGCGTGGGGTCATCGAGATATGCTTTGGCCTCACCGGCTGTGATGCCCAGACCATCAGAATCGTAAATGGCGATTAGGTCTAGGCCGTGGTCATTCACGTCGTACTTCAGTTGCGTCTTGACGAGAACGGTGCCGACGGGATGCAGGGAGAGGTCAGTGCGTGCCAGGTGGATTACGAGATGGCTCATTCCCTCCAGAAACCAAGGATCCCGGGTCTTTTTCCGGAAGTCGTCGTCCACGCTCTCGCCGCCGATTACGCTCTGAACATCTCTGATGACATCGCGCCTTAGCGTAGTTTCGTCGAAAAGAGCTTTGCGAATCTCGAGATCGGCCTGGATGCACTGGGCGATGGCCCCCACGAGATAGACCGCTGTGGCCAGCAACGTCTCCTTGTGGTGAAAGCCGGTGACCTCCAAGACTGTGTGCGTCTCACACTCGCTCGTTTTGGCGGCCAAGCCGTTGGCGAGGATATGAAGAGCGGTTGATACGTCCTCGTGCATGTGACAGACACCAAGATACTCTGGAGGTGCTGAAGCCGTCACGGGTACATCCTTCGCGTTGCACAGCGGTCGTCCGCGACTCGGGCGGCGCTAGAATCCAAACCAATCCGTGACTGTGATCTTATCGCAAGACACGTTTCGGCACCACGGGAGCCAGTGTGGGTCTTCAGCGGAAGCGGCGGTTGTCATGGCGCACTCGTTCGCACTTGCCAGGATGGCCCAGGCTTGGCTCCGAGACTCACTGCGACCGCCGCCTGTGATCTTCCGCATCTCCGCCTTCTGCTGCGTTGTTCGTGTTTCGGGGCCGTCAGGGGGCAATGAGGCTGGAAGAATGGAGAGAGGCCCGGTGGTGCGTGGCCTCTTCAACCTTGTGAATCAGGCGTTGGCGGCGAGGGCCAGGAGTGAGGACGCCTTTGCGTCGGCTTCCGTTCGATCGCCGCCGTTTTTCAGCTTTGCCGCGATGCGGGTGAGGGCGTCGACTACGGCGAAGATGGTCAGCCCGCCTTGTTGCCGGGCAACCTCGACGGCCTCCTTGGCCAGCTTGCGGGTGATCCCGCGTTTGTTGAGCACGTCCATCACCT
>JAGLWJ010000520.1 GCA_023133475.1 Phycisphaerae bacterium
GTCCAAAGTCAGAAATCAACGGGACTTTGGACCTTGGACTTCGGACTAGGGACTTTATTAACCGGTGTGGTGATTTTGTTGAATCGGGTTGTATATCGGGCTATAGTGAATAGCGGCACGATAGCCATCCGATAAAGTGTGTGCCCGCAATGAGCACTGGAAAATAGCGAGAGGATACGTCAGATGCACAGGTCGATGCGAACAGTTTGCGGCTTGGTGTTCGGTGCGGTGGTGGTTGCTCTTCTTTGTCGGATGGCGTTGGTGCAAGCCGCCCCGGCGGCGGGCGTCCAAACCGAGTATGAGAAACGCGTTGCTCAACTCAAGCCGGATGACATTGCAGGCCACCTGGAGCTGGCTCTTTGGTGCAAGGATCATGGTGCATATCGGCTGGTGCGCAAACAGTGCACGCTGATTCTGGCTCAGGACGCGAACCACGAGCAAGCCAAGTTGCTCTTGAAGCTGGCGATGCGCCATCTGGGGGAGCAAGAGCCGCCGTCAGACCGTTCCGCCGACCCCGAGCAGGACGGCCCCGAGCAGAATTTCTCTGAGCTGGGGCGAATCATCTCGGATGAGGAAATCCGCCGCATTCGTTGGATTGAACTGATGGACGAAGAACCGCGGCAACTGTCCATCCGGTTCAAGAACAATGTCGTGCGGCGTTTTCTGGAAGCCATGGAAGGCAAGGGCGGGTTTACCACTCGTGCCCAACGCCGTGATTTCATGCGGCTTAAGCCGACCGAAAAGCTGCGCGTGATCCGCAAGCATACCGGGGACCGGTTCGCCAAAGACATCATCATCCGCACCGACCCCAAGCGGATGGCGGACTTTGGCCGTCGGGTATTGCCGGTGGTGCTGAGTGGTTGTGCCACCTCACATTGCCACGGCGGCCCCAACCAGTCGTCGTTTGCAATCTACAACGGCCGGATGCTGAGCAAGAACAAGGTCTACACCAATTACCTGCTCATGCACAACTATCGGGTGGGCAATAAGCGTGTAATAAACCGTGACACTCCTCGCAAAAGCCTGTTGCTCACCTACGGGTTCCGCGAACTGCCGCCCGGGCTCGATCCCACATACAAGCATCCGGTCGAAATCAAGCCGGTATTCAGCGGGGCAAACGACCCCAAGTATCGGGCGGTCTGCGAATGGCTCGATTCTCTGTCAGCTTTAGAACCGGACTACGGCATCTCGCTCAAGCAACCCTTCTCCAAGAACCCCTAGAAAATGGAAAATGAAAAATGGAAAATGGGGAGGGGTGGGGAACACGCTCGTTGTAATCGCGTCAGGGTGTTTAGCGACGACAATCTACGATACTTGTTGCCAGTTGTAGGGCGGGTTCTACCCGCCTTTCTGGCACGGTGTGGCGGGTGGAACCCGCCCTACATCTTGCCTCGATTACGGCAGATGAACTCTTAGCCCGCATGATGGTGAGACTCCGATGAAGGCGGATGCCCGGCATATTTTCAGTCGAATTGCCGCCAAGCCGGAGAACTCCCGTGGGCGGGTCCATGCCGAACCCCACCAACCTCCTACCGTAGAGACCTCCGCCCCGCTCCTCGATGCCTTCGAGGTCGATCGCAAGCGAGTGTTGGCCAGTGCGGCTTTTCGACGCCTGGAGTGCAAGACCCAGGTTTTTGTCACCGGCGAACATGACCATTTCCGCACTCGCTTGACGCATTCGCTGGACGTGGCTCAGGTTGCCCGGTGGATCGCCGGGGCATTGGGGGTCAACAAAGCGCTGGCAGAGGTGATCTCGCTGGCCCACGATTTGGGGCACGCCCCCTTCGGGCACGCCGGCGAAGTGACCCTCAGAAGCCTGATGCGGGAACATGGCGGATTCGAGCACAACCTTCAGTCGCTACGGGTGGTGGACTATCTGGAGCACCCCTATCCACCGTTCCGTGGCCTGAACTTGTCCTACGAGACTCGTGAAGGGCTGGCTAAACACGTGACCGCCTACGATCAGCCTGACGACACCACGGCGGACGATCCGGCGTTGATGGAGTTGTTCGCTTCAGGCCCGTGGGCGACGATCGAGGGGCAAATCGCCTGCATTGCCGACCGCATCGCCTACAACACGCACGACCTGGAGGATGCCCTGGGAGCCGGTCTGCTCGATGAGCCCCGCTTGAGAGAAGTGGAACTCTGGTCGTTGGCGGCTGATCCGGTACGCCGGCGGTATCCCGACGCCCCTCTACCGTCGGTCCGACGCCCGATTCTTGACCGGCTTTGGGACTTGCTGTTGATGGATGTGATTGCCGAGTCGCAAAAACGCGCCGAGCGATTCGAGCCCGCCACCGTTGACCAAGCCCGCGGCACGCCCGATCCGATAGTCTCATTCTCCGCCGAGATGAGCGCCAGTGTCGGCTTGTTGGAGTCCTTTTTGCGGGAAAACGTTTACCACCATCCCCGGCTGGTGCGGATGGATGATCGGGCCCGGCGTTTCATCGAGCGTTTGTTTGAGGCCTACCAGGCCAACCCGGCGATGCTTCCGCAGCGTTTTGCCCGGCGGATCGACCAGCAGGGCGTCCATCGCGTGGTCTGCGACTATATAGCGGGCATGACCGACCGTTTCTGCCAGGAAGACTACAAGCGTATGTTTGAGCCCGGTTGAGGTGTGACGGAAGCCTGTGCTACAGGGTTTTTCGACAGTTGTAGGGTGGGTGGAACCTCGCGGAGCGAGGTGGAACCC
>JAGLWJ010000521.1 GCA_023133475.1 Phycisphaerae bacterium
GGTGGGTTGCGCTTCGCTCCGCGAAGCTCCACCCACCCTACATCTTGAATCAGTATCGTACGATTGTGATCCCCCCATTTTCCATTTTTAACTTTCCATTTTCCATTTTCCCCATTCTCCCCTGGAGGTATGATTCTCTAGCCACCGCCGGTAGGAAGCGATAGTATATAGAGGTATGGTGACGTTTTTGTTCAGATCGGTCTGTTTGCACGCGGGGCTCATCTGCGTGAGCCTCTGGTTCATTCTGGATGTGCCCGCAGGGTATGCCCAGTTTGTCCCGCGAAGCACCGCCGCCAACAAGATTACCACGGTGGGCAACGTTGGAAACACGCGGGTGGCGTACAATAACAGTTATCTTGGGCTCGGTGCAAGCCGGTTCGGGGGTGGATCAGCCAGCTCCGGCAATTATGCCGGGATGAGCGCCGGTGTCTTACCGGGCCTGGGCGGCACGAGGGGGCGGTATTCGTCGCCTTTTCCGCCATTGTTTGTCGGTAGCACGTTTATTGCCGACCGATCGGCCAACCGTTTTTCGCGTGCATACATCGCCCCGGAGCCTACCGGTGCGCACCTGATCACCCCCGTGGGTGGCTCCTTGGCGGTGACACCCTCGCCGCGGAATGCGGTTATGTTTCATCGTATGCTCCTCACCCACCAGCTCGGCAACACCACCCCCGCCAGACATCCCCAGTGGGGGCTGCGGATTCGAGATGCGTTGTCTCAGCAATCTCTGGACAATGCCCCGAACGTCGATAGCGCGTTGGGGAAATCGCCACAGCGGCGGTCGTACTCGGCGACACTTGCCGACCTGATTGCGGCACAACAGAAGCAGGCCATCTCCGATGGGTGGGAGCTTTTCAGCAAGGGCGAGTACCGTCAGGCCATTCGCAGGTTTGAAGCGGCGGAAAGTGCCGGTCACCGCGACCCGGAGGCGCCTGTTGGGATCATCTTCTCCACCATCGCCGACGGTGGCATTCAGTTGGCATACGTAGTCCTTTTGCGAGCGATCGAGCGGGGACAGGGTGTGTTTGATTTGGAACTCGATCTACGAAGCAAGCACCCTGATCCGGAGCAGCTCAGTGTGGTAATTTCCGCCATCAGCCGGGCGGCCCGGCAGAATCCCGACAACGTCAACTCGGTGGCGATGAGTGCGTTTTTGCTGTGGTTCTCCGGGGAGCGTAAAGCCGCATTGCGGATTGCGGAACGTATCCACAAGGATCATCGGACCTCGCCTTTTGCATCGATGGCTGCCCAAATGCGGGGCGAGAGTGTGGTCCAGCAGAGCGAGGTCATAATAGGCAATACCGCGAAACTCTCTCCCTTTTCCCCGCAGCACGGTAAGAGATGAATAATCCCACCTCAGATACATATGCCGGTTTCCGGTCGTGGGGAGCTAACCTGGTGGGGCAGTATCGCACGCCTATCTCGATTCTGGCTCACGTAGGCCTTTTCGGATTGAGCCTGTTTTGCGCTTTCGGGCTCGCTTTCAATTTTCACTCCATGGGGCGGTGGTTTCCCGAATTTTTTCTGCCCCTGCTGGCTATTGCTCTCCCTATAAAGCTGGTGGTTTTGGTGTGGATGCGGCAGTACCGCTGTTCGTGGCGTTATGTGGGATTGCGCGACTTGCTGTCGCTGGTTCGGGCGTCTTATATTTCTTCGTTTGGCTTTCTGGCGGTTTATTTCATCCTGGAAAACGTGTGGCAGCAATTACCCTTCACTAATGGGCGATGCCTTATCGATAACGATCTCGATTTTCGTCTTCCGCAATCAGTTTTCCTGTTGGATTGTGCGTGCACGGTGGGGGCGATTTCGATGGCCCGGGTGGTGGTGCGCTTGTATTATGAGGACAATGAGCGTGGCCAACTGGGTCCGATGGCGCGTCTGTTGATCGTTGGGGCTGGGGATACCGGCGAGGTGGTGCTCCGTGAGATTCTGCGCATGCGTGGGGACCGCTACGACGTGGTCGGCTTTCTGGATAACAAGACCTCGCGCCTGGGCAACCAGATTCACGGGGTCGAGGTTATCGGGCGTGCCGACCATATCAAAACCATCTGCGAAGCACACGATGTTGATGAGGTGTTGATCGCTCTACCCAAGGCGTCGCCGAAAGAAATCCGCCGACTGGTGGAGTTGTGCCAGGGAATGAATCTGCGATTCCGCACCATCCCCCCGGTGAGCGATCTGATCACCGGCAACCTCGAAGTCTCGCCCATCCGACCGGTGGAGATCGATGACCTGCTGGGTCGTGAGCCGGTGCAGCTTGACGAGCAAGCCATTGGGGCAGTGTTGGCCAACCAGCGTATTGCCGTGACCGGTGCGGGAGGATCGATCGGCTCGGAGATGTGCCGCCAGATTGCCCGGTTCGGGCCTGAGCGGTTGATCCTGATCGAGCAGGCGGAGAACGCCTTGTTCGAGATTCACCGCGAGTTGTTGCGGGCTTTCCCGGATATCAACGTTATCCCTTATGTCGCGGACATTTGCGATGCCACCCGCCTGCGCAACATCTTCGAGAGGGAGTGCCCGCGGGTGGTCTATCACGCCGCAGCCCACAAACACGTGCCGATGATGGAGGCCAACCCCGGCGAAGCCATCAAAAACAATATCATTGGGACCAAAGTGGTGGCGGACAGTGCGGTGCAAAAGGGTGTCGAGAAGATGGTCATGATCTCCACGGACAAGGCGGTCAACCCCACCAGCGTCATGGGATGCACCAAGCGAATTGCCGAGTTGTACGTTCAGCAACTCAGTGATGCTCGGCACACCCAGTTTGTGACCGTGCGTTTCGGGAACGTGTTGGGTTCGAGCGGCAGCGTGGTGCCCATTTTCAAGGCTCAGATCGCTGCGGGAAACCCGGTAACCGTGACTCACCCAGAGATGACACGTTATTTTATGACCATCCCAGAGGCGGCCCAGTTGGTGCTCCAGGCCGGCGTTATGGGCCAGGGCGGCGAGGTTTTTGTTCTGGACATGGGTGAGCCGGTCAAGATCGTCGAGTTGGCTCGTGACATGATCACGCTCAGCGGTCTTAGGCCTGACATCGACATTGACATCGTCTTCAGCGGCATTCGCCCGGGCGAGAAGCTCTTTGAGGAGCTGTCGGTCGAGGGCGAGGACTTCAGCAGCACCAAGCATCCCAAGATAGCCATCTGGCAAAAACGCCCCGAGGACTGGCAGAAAATCTGCGAAGGCATCGATCAGCTTTACGCAATCGCCGACACCGCCACGCCGGCACAAGCCCGTGCGGAACTATCGGCCTTGGTCCCCGAGTACCAACCTCCCAACCACGGGACGGGCTCGACTCGCGAGTCGGCACCGGCGTCAACATAGTCGTAGGGCGGGTTCCACCCACCCTACAGAAAACTGCGCGGGAGGCGTTTAGCGGCGACAAATCCGCAGTGTTTAGCGGCTCCCCAACGGGGAGCGTGAAGAATGGAACTCGACGAGAACCATCTGGAATACGGCGAAGTCAACCAAGTCCACGTCGGCGTCGCCATCAAAATCGAATACTTCACCTCCAGGATTCAACCCGCCGCCGGGACCCAGCAAATGCGCCGGGAACATGGCGTAGTCGGCAAGATCAACGTCACCATCCCGGTCGGCATCGCCACGCTGGGCCACCGAAACCTGCACCGTCCCCATCACGTAGTTGCCCGTCTCGACGCCCGTGATGACGCACCGGGCTTCGTAAGGAACAAGGTCGCCGGAGGGTGATTGTGGGGCGGCGTAAACCGCAGTGGCGTCATCGGCACCGCCGGCGGAGACAAGAACCAACTCCTTGCCCGTAACCGGGTGAACCGGGGCAAGCCACGTGTAGCTGTAGCTGCTGTTGGCGTAAGGGTCGTCCGCAAATGAAGCCGTCAGCACCACCTGCTGATCGGTCAAACCGTTGATGTTCTCATAAATCGCGTTCGTCGATGCGTCGATCAAAGCATCCGACGGCGGTGCGAGCGTCTCGGCTGCGAGAACCTCCGACAGCCCCGTCTCGATCCCTTCCTCGTTTCCGGCTTTGGACTGGAAGTGATACGTCGTGTCAACGGTAAGAGACTGAATCGTGACCGTGCCCCAAGTCGCGGCGTCAGCCCACACTTCCACAGCGGAGCCGGCCCCGTCAAGCGCAATCCATTCACCGTGTGAAACGTTCCACAAGGCGAGTTGGGTGCCGGCTGGGTTCGTTCCCGGATCGAGCCCAATGCTCAGGGCCGTTTCCTGCGCCAAAACCAAACTCGGAACCGGCGGGACATCAGCCAACGTATACGCGCTCAGCACGCCCGACCAGCCGGATTCGTTCCGATCGGCTGACGCATCGCGGGCCTTCAGCCGGAAAAAGTGCTGCGTGTTGGCGGACAACCCGGAGGTCGCCCATGTGGATGCCAACTGCCAGGCACCCGGTGTGCCGTCAACTTCGAGTTGCAACTCGATCAAACCGGTGGCATCCGGCACGGGATCAGCCTCGATTGCGATGGTATCGGAGGCGGGTGACGCGGCAGTGCCCCAGTCCGACGCATTGATCGTGGGCACGTCGGCGTCCGCCTGGATCGTAAAACGCTGGAGGTCATACAACCCATGGTCATCTCGCACCCGAACGAGGAAATCGTACCGCCCGCTTCCGCCCGGAACGTCGCACTGAATCAGACCCGAGCCGCTAACGCTCGCACCCGCCGGCGCGACCAGCAGATCATGGAATCGGCCATCCCCCGCCTCGGGATCATCCACCACAAGCTGGTAGCCGTACTGCGCCCCCGGCTGCGCCGGCACCGGGGCATGGGACAGAATCTCCGGTGGCCGGTTAGGCCCGCCGGTGTCGGCTACGTTGATGGTGAACGCCAGCCCGTTGCTCCCGGCATGGCCGTCATCGAGCAGCACCTCGAAGGTGTGATCGCCGATCTGGTCGGCTGTGGGAGCCCATTCAACCAGGCCGCTGCCGGAGACCGTCATCCCCGCAGGCTCGCCGGCCAGATCGTAGCTGATCGTGTGGCCGTCAAGGTCGGTGGCCAACACCTGGCTTTGATAGAGCTGACCTACCGTGGCACGTGTAGCAATGCCGCCGACAAAGACCGGGAGGTTGTTCATCGCATCCGTAAGGGTCACAATGATCGGCTCGCTGAAACCGCTCTTCCGATCGTCCGCGTCAACGGCAGCCACCGCCAGCCGATACCGCCGGCCAGGCACCAGGCCGGTCAACGTCGTGTCGGTCTCCTGTGAACCTGCCGACAACGTTTCATACCGTTCGCCGGCCGGGTCGGTAGTCACGCCCACGACGTAATGATCCACAGCCCCGCTGCCGGCTGCCCAGGCCAGTCTGATCTCGCCGCTCGTCTCCCCGGCGACGGCAGCCAGGCCCGTCGGGGCGCCCGGAGCCGCCGGGTCGGTGACAACCACCCGCCCGATGCTGTAATCGACCGCCGGGGTGTTTTGGCCGTCGTCGATCCTGGCGTGGACGTAATACGCACCAGCCGGCACTCCCGTGGTGTCCCATACGAAGCTGTTGGTGGAAGCGTCCTCACTGATGCCGGTGACGATCTCGGTGCCGCCCGCACCTTGACGATCGGTGTCATAGTAAAGGCTGATAACCGCGTCGCTGTCGCTGTCGGCGTCGGCCCAGGTGATGGCCACGGTGGTCTGCGAGGTGTCCGCCGACGGCTCCAGCAGGGTGATCACCGGCCGGTCGGTCGTATTGAACTGTTGGATGCGGTATCCGCCGATCCCGTTCGAGTTGGTCAGGTCCACCTGCCACTGGCCCACTTCGGGCTGGGCCACCGCGTACATGGCCTGCAAACCATTGGTGCCGGCATCCTTGAAATACTTCACGTCGGCGAAATCATCGACGTTGTCAGGCGTGATAAGCGTGCTGCCCGGGCGGATCAGGTGCAGGTCGGTGTCACCTGTATCCCACTCCGCACGGAAGAGCGCACCCTCCAACCCTGCCGGGAGATCAAACGCCACCGGCAACGAGCCGCGACCGCCCGGCGGGACATCGACTTCGACGATAAGGCCCATGTCCGCGTGCCAGTCGACCTCGCCGGTGTGGATGTCGAACTTGACCGCCGACTCGAACCCGAACAACATCCGCACCGCCGCAATGAAATAATCGTTCGTATCGTCGGAATCGTCGTAGTATTGCCCGTATAGCGTCGCGTCAGCCAGGTCGACACCGCCCATCCACGCCGGGACGTGAATGGTACCCACGAACTTGCCCTGCATGTTGTTGTACAGGTCGATCCGCAGTGAGCCATCCACGTCCAAAACGCCGACGTAGCTCATATGGCCGGTGACGTGCATCCCGTAGGTCTTGTCGAGGATGACGACGGCTGACGCAAACTCGAACGGGTCATCCCCGCCGCCCAGCAGCACCTGCCCGGTGCCGGTGAAGCGACCGCCGGTGTCATACTCGGCTGTAAGATTCAAGCGGGCCAGGTAGTATGACTCGATCTGCGGGCCGGCGGTGAAAGCCATCGCCCCACCAAACACGATCGGCGGCGGGCCCGGAGCCAACTCATCCATCCATGCCTCGACATCCTGCCAATACACGATGGGGACCAAAGCCGGTGGCGGGCCGGTCACGATGATGATCCCCATGTTGGTCACGCCGGCGTGTATGTAGTTGAAATACCCCTGGCGAAACCCGATGCCAGCCACGATCCCGTAACCGGCGGGGACATTCAGAGTGCCGTCGCCTTGTAGGATTTCCTGCACGGTGTCGAGCGTGAACACCATGTCCGCCAACGAGAACCCCGGGCCGATCACGATAGGCCCATCCATCATCAAGCTGCCGACGATGTCCACCTGCGGCTGGCCGGCTGCCTCGGTGATCGAGAGATGGTTCTGATCGGTGGACAGGTCGATGGTGGTTCCGCCGAGCAGAGCGGGCAGTTCCAGCGTCCCGCGAACCTGAAGCTCATCCGGCGAGACGTGCAGCATGACACTGCTGACGTTAAATGGCATACCCATAAATGCCAGCCCTTCGGCATCTGGGATGGTGATGGCTGCTCCACTCCACTCCAGCCTGCCGGTGCGGGTGACCAGGATGTAGTCGCTGCCGGAAATTTCCAGCCTGGCTTCGTTGAGCAGGTCGGGCATCAAGAGGTGCCCCTGGAGGCGGACGCCGTTGGGCTGAATTGAGACGGAGTAGACCTCCACATCAAGCCCGACCACCTCCAGCCCGGACAGAACCGTGTTGATGGTAGTGGTGGCTGCCGCTTGGCCGTCGAACTCCCAGGGCCCTTCGTAGAGCTTGACGTTGCCCAGGCCGGTCACGTTGTCCAGCCAGATTTGCCCGTTGCCGTTCACGGTGAGCGTGGCGGTATTGGCTGTCACCGAGCCGGTCAGGCGCAGTAAATCATTGATCCAGGCATTGCCGCTGATTTGCCAGAGGCTGCCGTTGATCTGGGTGACGACCTCGCCGGTGATAGTGAGTTGCCCCACGTGAATCTGTTCGCCGGAAGGCGGTTCCGGCGGCTCGCATCCTGTCGGCACATCGTCCAGGAAGGGAACATAATCCACACACGGCAGGTCCGGGTTGTCGTTGCAATCGGTAATCTTGGCCTCGATTTGCCCGGGGTCCGTCGTGCCCCACCAGTTATTCTCCAGATCAATCCAAACCCCCGAATCGCCGTTGACCGACACCGACCCCTGCGAGAAGTCATTGTTTGCAATCAGAGGGTTTGCGCCACTGTAAATCACTACGCTCTTAAGCTGATTGCACCCCAGCGCCCCACCCCCGCCGGTGTTGAACCGCACAGAACCCCCGTCCTGCACGCAGTTGGTCAGATTCACCATGCATCCGTCGTAGGCAACGATGTCCGTGTATCCCCCGATGAACGTTGCCCCGTCGGCATACATCTGGCCGTATACACGGATCTCACCGCTCGAACCGGCGCTGTGAATCTCAACACCGGGGTTGATGGTCAACAGCGCCCCCTCAGCCACCGTCAGGTAACTCCACAGTAGATACCCGACCAACCCGTCAACGCTGCTCAGCATCACTGTGCCATCAACCTGCCCATATATATAGATTTTGGCGTTCTGCGGATACGTGTTCCCCGAGAAGCCGGCCAGCCCACCCACGTTGTCCGGATCGCTGAGATGCATCGGATAGATGTTCGTGAATGTACATCCCGTCACCGTCGGCACGCCGCCAGTGAGCGAGATATAGACCAACTCGCAGTTACTGGCGGTGACGTCACTGCCGCTGTTGCACTGGAGATAAGCGCTCTCTTGTATACAGCCGGTCAGATTCACCATGCCTCCGTCGTAGGCAATGATGTCTGTGTATCCCCCGATGAACGTTGCCCCGTCGGCATTCATCTGGCCGTACACGCGGAATTCACCGCTCGAACCTGTGCTGTAAATCTCAATACCGGGGTTGATGGTCAACAGCGCCCCGTCGGCCACCGTCAGGTAACTCACCAGTAGATACCCAACCAGCCCATCAACGCTGCTCAGCGTCACTGCGCCATCAACCTGCCCATATATATAGATTTTGGCGTTCTGCGGATACGTGTTCCCCGAGAAGCCGGCCAGCCCACCCACGTTGTCCGGATCGCTGAGATGCATCGGGTAGATGTTTGTGAACGTGCATCCTGTCACCGTCGGCACGCCGCCGGTGAGCGAGACATAGACCAACTCGCAGTTACTGGCGGTGACGTTACTGCCGCTGTTGCACTGGAGATAAGCGCTCTCTTGTATACAGCCGGTCAGATTCACCATGCCTCCGTCGTAGGCAATGATGTCCGTGTATCCCCCGATGAACGTTGCCCCGTCGGCATTCATCTGGCCGTATACGCGGAATTCACCGCTCGAACCTGTGCTGTAAATCTCAATACCGGGATTGATGGTCAACAGCGCCCCGTCGGCCACCGTCAGGTAACTCCACAGTAGATACCCCACCAGCCCGTCAACGCTGCTCAGCGTCACTGCGCCATCAACCTGTCCATATATATAGATTTTGGCGTTCTGCGGATACGTGTTCCCCGAGAAGCCGGCCAGCCCACCCACATTCTCCGGATCGCTGAGCCGCATCGGATAGATGTTCGTGAATGTGCATCCCGTCACCGTCGGCACGCCGC
>JAGLWJ010000522.1 GCA_023133475.1 Phycisphaerae bacterium
GGTGGGTGGAACCTCGCGTAGCGAGGTGGAACCCACCAACCGCTACGGTGGGTTAGTCGGACGGGGAATAGAGAAAGGATGAAAGATGAAGGATGAAGGCATCTTCTCCATTCTCCATTCTCCATTCTCTGCGTATGGATGTTTAGCGGCGACAAGTCCGCAACGTTTAGCGGCGACCCGCAGGGGAGCGTGTAATAGGGGAGCACAAACGATGGAGACCGCAGATGGGCGCGATTGAGGAGACAATCAAAATCCATGGTGCCGACGCTGTCCGCCAGGCACTGGACCGCATCGGCGATGGTGCGGAGCACGTCGGCGACAAGACAGAACAGGCGGGCGCCGATGCCAAGCGTGCCGGAAGGGGGTTCGACGACCTTGGCTACTCGGCGCACGGCGCGGGGGACAAACTGGAGTCCTTCGCCAAGAGCATGTTCGGCCTGGATGCGTTGCTCAATCTGGTCACGAGGATCAGCGAGAAGCTTAAAGAGATCGTCGATCTGCGCCACGAGTTGGCGGGTGAGTCTACGGTGTCTCTCGAATCCGCGATCTGTCGAAAGATGCGGAGGCTTTCGAGCGCAACCTCACTATTGCCGGCGTGGTCGGAGCGGCGATGCCACTGGGAACGAAAGAGACTTACGGCGGCATTTTCGAGATACTGAAAGCCGCCGACATCACCGACCCCGAGCAGATCAAGCTCGAACTCGCTCGCGTGCTGGCCATTCAAAAGCAAAGCCAGTCAGCCAGTCTGGCAACATTCGTAGCGGGCATGGCCTCGCCGGGTGTGAAGGCTTTCCTCTCCAGCGGCGGAGACTTGCCCGAAGCCGCCCTTTTGCTCCTACAGGCCCGTGAAGCGAGCACAAATGATGCCCAGGCTCAGGCGGCGGCGGACGGCCCCAGGGCTGAAGCCGGACTGCTTCGTGAAGGGTTTGAACCAGGCCAGTTCCCGATCCTAAAAGCCGCGTTCTCCGAAACTGCCAGAGAGACGTCCGCCAAAGCACGTAAGGCAGCGGCTGGGGTGCTCGCTTCCGAGATTGATAAGAAGATACACGACTTCCGTGAAAGCCAAATCGGGGAGGAACGCCTTCAGGCGGCGGATATCGAGTTTTCCGGGGCGATGACCGGCATTGAGGTGTACGACTTCGCCAAGCTTCTCGAACTTGCGGAGCACCGCTGGAAACTCCGGCTCGCGAGCCCGGACGTCTCTAAAAGGAAAATCCTTCAGGCTGTGATAGCCCCGAAGGAAATTCCGGTCGAAGCGGAGGCCATGGAGATATTGCGCGAGCGTATCTTCCAACTTGAGAAGCAAGGCGTTGACGTAAGTGCCGCGATTAAGGCGTGGGAGGCGGTCGGGTGGGCGGCGATGAAGGCTCCGTACATCGGGGTTTCCGATTGGCACTTGGACAAAGCCAACAAAGCGGTCAACGCCACGATCCAGGATGCTGCCACCAAGGCATCGGTTGGCGGTGGCAACGTCAATGTGCAGGTCAATCAGACCAACATCGGCACCGCCTACCTGGACAACATGCCGGACCGGCACAGCCCGCCGTATGCAGACGTGGGGGATTGATGAAGAAGAAGGCAAGAGGCAATAGGCGGAATCACCGGGCCTTGGAGTTTGGCCGATGCCCACCACGGTTGTGCGTGCCTTCCAAGCCTCTTCAAACCTCCTTCACACCAGGCTTGAACTCTGGGCGTTCGGAACTGCTGGAGTCGCATTTCGGGCCTGGTTTGGCGTGCAGCCGACCAACCGCCCGGACTCGCCACACAGCCGCTCAGGCTCGCCAAAACGTTGCCGCAACGTTGCCGAGTTGCCGCATCAGGCACCCGTCTTCCGGGCGTTCAGAACGCGCCCTAAACCCAGCCTTGAACGGGGTTTACACACCGCTCGGACCACACCATCGCGTCCAGTGGCACTTTACGGAA
>JAGLWJ010000523.1 GCA_023133475.1 Phycisphaerae bacterium
TTCGCGTCCCCCACCGCTAAAGCGATGGGCCACCCCGCCGCCAACCTTGCTCTTTATACACCCGCCGTGTCGCGCAAAGCAGTCAGGTCATCGGTCAGGCCAAGCTGCTCTGCCTGGTCGAACAGATACTTCCAATCCAGTCGGGCGGCTTGAATACGCACCACCCCCAGAGCATTATCCCATTGCTTTGTGGATTGACTGTCTTTACGCCACAGGAGTTTCATAAGGACAATGTCCTCGGCGGTGACAAAATCGAAGCGGGGTGTGTCGGGGGCCAACTCGACCGATTGGCGGCGGAGCAACACTTGATCGTAAAAGCTTGTCTTTGCCGGCACGGAGAGATCGACTTTCAAGCCGGTTTTCGTGTCGATCAAATGTGCGAATCCGCAGTTCTGAGCCGCCTCGATCAGCATTTCATCGCTTCGATAGAATCGCTGGGGGAGACGCTTGGCGACCTGTCCGGCTTGCTCGGGCGTCATGCGGCAGACCAGATCAACATCAAGGCTGGCATAGGGCTCGCCGTGAAAACTGCTGGCCACCGATCCGGTTACGGCATAAGGGATTCCCACCGCATCCAGCACGCGGACCGTTTCAGTCAGAACTTCAACGATGGGATTGTCATTCATGTGAGTCTTTCCCCGCCTTCTTGGCTGCCTCGAGTCGCAACAACATGCTGGTCATCTGGCAGGCCAGGAGGACGTTTTGCCGTGGCCCACGGGCCTGAGCCAAGTGAATCTGCATCATGCGATCGCGCTGAGCGGGTGTCATGTCGTTGAGCAAATCGCGGGTCATTTCCCGCAACCGTTGGGCACGTCTCGCACTCGCCTGGTCGTTGATCATTTGTCCCTCGCCCGGCGGGTTTGACCCGCCTTCGTTATGTTGTTCTGACGGGGTTCGCGGCAGGCACTACCCACCCTACCGCCGGCGAACGGCTGCGTCAATTGGTGCCTTTTGCCCTTCTTTCCCAGTAGGGCGGGTTTCACCCGCCGCGCCGTGCTCAGAAGGCGGGTGGAACCCGCCCTACTAAACATGTGCATATGCGAGGTCGGCGCTCTGTTCTCGCAAGTGCCGGGCAGGTATAATAGTAGTGTTGGGGGCAGGCATGGTGGTGCTGTGGAACGGGAGTCGGCCTGGAGACGTGCTGTGGCGGGGGGCTGGGAGAGGTGTTTCTGGTAACAGGCACACAACTCGATTATCTTGAGTTGGCCCAATGGATCGGGCTGGTGATAGTGGGGGTCGTGGTGCTGGTGGTCGTGTTGGTGGTGATCCGCCGGCTCTACCGGAGGCATTGCGATCAGCCTACAAAGCAGGTGTGGTCGATCGAGGAACTCCGCGAAATGCACGAGTGTGGAAACCTCAACGAGGAGGAATACGCCCTTTTGCGTGACCGGATCCTCCGTGAAATGGGCGTAAGTCGCCCCAAAGGTGACTCAACGGCGTAAGAAGCAGTCTTATTAGGTGGCAGCAAGCCCGTCTTCTTGACGATATCACCCGACAAGATGATCGCCAGGGCTGACCCACCCTCGGTCGATCGTTGTGGAGTAAAGAACCGATGGCCAAAACACGAGGCGGACAAAACGGTGGAGGGGCAGGGCGGTCAAGGCGATCCAGTTCGTGCAGCTTTTGCGGCAAAAGCCATCGCGATACCGGCCCGATGGTCGAAGGCCCACGGGACGTTTATATTTGCAAATCCTGCGTCGAGCTGTGCCACAACATCATCCGGCAGGAACTTCGCAAAGCCGCCGACGGGCGGGCGACATTCGGAACCTTGCTCCCACCCCGAGAAACAAAGCAGTTTCTCGACAAATACGTCATCGGGCAGGAGGCAGCCAAAAAGACCCTGGCGGTCGCCGTTTACAACCATTATCGCCGCCTGGAACACGTGGACCTGGCAGACAAAGACGATGTGGAACTGGACAAGTCCAACGTGCTGGTGGTCGGCCCCACCGGTGCGGGTAAGACCTTGCTGGCCAAAACGTTGTCACGATTGCTCAACGTGCCCTTCGCCATCGGCGACGCCACCACTCTGACCGAAGCCGGGTACGTGGGCGAGGACGTGGAGAACATCCTCCTGCGACTGCTGCAAAACGCCGACTACGACCTGGAACTTGCCCAGCGGGGCATCATCTATATCGATGAGATCGACAAGGTCGGGCGCACCACCCAGAACGTCAGCATCACCCGTGACGTTTCCGGTGAGGGCGTGCAGCAGGCGCTGTTGAAGATGCTCGAGGGCACGACAGCCAACATCCCACCCCAGGGCGGCCGAAAGCACCCCGAGCAGCAATACATCCAGATGGACACAGCCAACATCCTCTTCATTTGCGGGGGGACTTTCGTCGGGCTGACCGACATTATCAAACGGCGGGTGGGCAAGTCCTCCATCGGTTTCGCCGGCGAGTCTGAACCATGCAACGCCGCCGAGTCCGAGGGCAAGTTTTTGGCCCAAGTCATTCCTGAGGACCTGATCGAATACGGCATGATCCCCGAGCTGGTGGGGCGGCTACCGGTCATCACCACCCTCGCACCGCTCGATGCCGAAGCCTTGGTGCGCATTCTCACCGAACCGGCAAACGCCCTCGTGAAGCAGTATCAGAGGTTCTTCGAGATGGAGGGGAGCGAGTTGGAATTCACCAAAGGTGCCCTGTCCCTCATCGCCGACAACGCACTGAAACGGGACACCGGAGCCCGGGCTTTGCGGGCGGTCCTCGAGGGGCTCATGCTCGACATCATGTTCGAGTTGCCCGACCGCAAGAAGTCTCGCAAATACGTCGTGACCGAAGCGGTGGTGCGTGGCGAGTCGTCTCTATTTGCACCCAAAAACCGCCGACGCGAATCCGCCTGATGCACCATGTCAAACATGGGTGCCAATGCTGACTGGAGAAAAAAACCGCGCAGATTACCACATCGCCTAACCCGTGCCTCAGCAAGTGGTTATTGTCTGTTTAACGCTAATTGCGAGTAAACATTCAGTAAACCCGTATACGGGATAGTGTGGGTTTCGTAGCGGCAGTCTTGCGCTAGCCCGGATATTTCACCGCGGAGCACGCAGAGATTTGAAAGGTAGGGAGTTATCGCAATTAGCGTTGAACAGACAATAAACACATTGTCAAAACCCGACACGCCCTAATTTAGCTGTAACTTCTTTCCAGGAAATACTCTGGGGGGAAAAGGGGTCGGAAGTCTTATTAACTTGGCATGTAGGCTGTGGCGGGTGAAACCCGCCCTACTGGGCCGGCGATGATGACTACATCACCCAGGCAGACGTGACCCTCAACAGTGGTGAGTACGCCGATCTGAGCGTCAGAGAAAGCCAAGTTCGACAACATAAAAGTAGGCTACGACAACAACTCCGACGACGACATAGACGACGCCGGCGACGACCTGATAGCCAACGAGACCTTCGCCACCACTATCTCGCCAACTTACGACGCCAACGGCAACCTAACCGACGACGGCACGCACAAATACACCTACGACCCGTGGAACCGCTTGGTGAAGGTAACCGCGAAGACCACCTCCAGAGTGCCCGGCTTCGCTTTATCCCCGAATACTGTATACTGTCAGAAGTATGTCACCCGCCGAAGCATTTCTGGAAGCCGACAAAATCCGCTAGATCGAGATCGCCGTCATCGTCCACATCCAACTTGCATAGGCATGAGGCACTTGCACTTCCGCCGGGGCCGGTCATGCAACTCGCAAAGGTTGCGAAGTCGTCCAGATCGACGTTGCCATCGCCGTCGTTGTCGCCACAAAGATCGCACTCGTCGGGGACGCTGTTGAGGTTGCAGTCCAGACTGGTGCTGCCGCTGATGTCCAGATCATCCGGCACGCCGTTGTTGTTGCAGTCCGGATCACACTCGTCGGGAATCCCATTGCTGTTCGTATCCTGGCTGGTCGTGGAGGCGATGTCGCACTCATCGGGGATGCTGTTGAGGTTGCAATCCGGGCTGGTGCTGCCGCTGATGTCCAGATCATCCGGCACGCCGTTGTTGTTGCAGTCCGGATCACACTCGTCAGGGATGCTATTGTTGTTCAGGTCCTGGCTGGTGGTCGAGGCGATGTCGCACTCGTCGGGGACGCTGTTGAGGTTGCAGTCCAGACTGGTGCCGCCGCTGAGGTCCAGGTCGTCGGGCACACTGTTGTTGTTGCAGTCCGGATCACACTCGTCGGGGATCCCGTTGCTGTTCGCATCCTGGCTGGTCGTCGAGGCGATGTCGCACTCGTCGGGGACGCTGTTGAGGTTGCAGTCCAGACTGGTGCTGCCGCTGATGTCCAGATCATCCGGCACGCCGTTGTTGTTGCAGTCCGGATCACACTCGTCGGGGATCCCGTTGTTGTTCAGGTCCTGGCTGGTGGTCGAGGCGATGTCGCACTCGTCGGGGACGCTGTTGAGGTTGCAGTCCAGGCTGGTGCCGCCGCTGAGGTCCAGGTCATCGGGCACACTGTTGTTGTTGCAGTCCGGATCACACTCGTCGGGGATGTTGTTGTTGTTCAGATCCTGGCTGGTGGTCGAGGCGATATCGCACTCGTCGGGGACGCTGTTGAGGTTGCAGTCCAGACTGGTGCTGCCGCTGATGTCCAGATCATCCGGTACACCGTTGTTGTTGCAGTCCGGATCACACTCGTCGGGGATCCCGTTGCTGTTCGTATCCTGGCTGGTCGTAGAGGCGATGTCGCACTCGTCGGGGACGCTGTTGAGGTTGCAATCCAGGCTGGTGCCGCCGCTAATGTCCAGATCATCCGGCACGCCGTTGTTGTTGCAGTCCGGATCACACTCGTCGGGGATGCTGTTGTTGTTCAGGTCCTGGCTGGTGGTCGAGGCGATGTCGCACTCGTCGGGGATGCCGTTGGAGTTGCAGTCCGGACTGGTCCCGCCAACGACGTCGCAGTCGTCCGGAGTGCCGTTGTTGTTGCAATCGGGATCGCACTCGTCCGGGATATCGTTGTTGTTGCAGTCCAGGCTGGTGCCGCCGCTAATGTCCAGATCATCCGGCACACCGTTGGTGTTGCAATCCGGATCACACTCATCCGGAATGCCGTTGCCGTTGGAGTCCTGGCTGGTTCCCAAGGCGAGGTCGCACTCGTCCGGAGTGCCGTTGGCATTGCAGTCAGCCGCCCGGAGATGGGCGACAATCTCAACGTCGTCCACGAACCAGTCGTCATAAGGCCCGCTGCTGGCGCTGTTCGAGATACTCAGAACAAAGCCCGCGTGATGCGCCTCCGGCGGAAGCGCGATCGCTTCCTGTGCATAGTCGTTCATGTCGGCCCCGCTACCGGGATAGCGGGTTAGATTGATCCAGGCACCCGACGCGTCGCGGAAGTCGATGCTTAGGTCGTCGTTAACCTCGGTGCTGTCGCCGCCGCCGGTGCGCTGCCAGCTAAAGCTCAGCATCGCGTCCTCGTAATCCGCAAGGGCGATTGCGACCGACTCTACGCGGTCGCCGCCGGACGGACCGGTGCCGTCGCCGTTACCATTGAGCCGGAGTGAGTATGGACTACTAGGCTCGTTTATGCCGACATCATCCACGGTGGCCCCGGAGACCACCGACCAGTTGGCCGGGGCCAGGGCAACGTCGGCAAAACCGTCCTGGAACACCTGCGCCAGCACGCACTCGTCCGGAACCCCGTCGAAATCACAATCGAAGCTGGTTCCCTGGGCGATGTCGCACTCATCAAGCACACGGTTGTCGTTGCAGTCCTCGCCGGCACCCTGGGCGAGCTCGTCATCATCAGGCCAACCGTTGGTGTTGCAATCCTCGCATTCGTCCGGAATGCCATTGCCGTCACTATCCTGGCTGGTGCCGCCGCTAATATCACACTCATCGGGGACCGCGTTGCCGTTGCAGTCCGGGATTTGCGCGCTGATCTCCACGTCATCAACGAACCAGTCGTCCCAGCCAACGCCTCCCACGGCCGTATTCCCGAGGCGTAGCGCGAAGTTCGCATGGCAGGCCTCGGCCGGCAGCGGGACCGTCTCCTGCTGATAGGTGAACATGCGCATCCCACCGCCGCTGTGTTCCTTTAGTATCGCCCAGTTTCCCCAAGCGTCGCGGAATTCGATACGCAGGTCATCACCCGACTCGGGAGGATCGCCACCTCCGGTGCGCTGCCAGTAGTAGGTCAACTCCGCGTATTGACAATTCGCCAAGTTGACCACCACCGACTCCACGTAATCCTGATAACCGTTAAGCCGCAACGAGTAGGCGGCACTGGGTTCGTTTATGCCCACGTCGTCGACGGTCGCCCCGAACGCCACCGACCAATTCTGCGGATCAAGCACGGTGCCCGGAAAACTGTCGGAAAACACCGATACCGGAACAAAGCACTCGTCCGGCACACTGTTCAGGTCACAGTCCGCGCTGGTCCCCAAGAAGATTTCGCATTCGTCCGGGACCCCGGTGTCGTTGCAATCCGCGGCGCAGTCCTGCGTGCAGAAGAACTCACCCAGCGCGGGGCTGTCTCGGTCGATCTCGCATTCGTCGGGGATACTGTTGTAGTTGCAGTCCTTTCCGCTGAATAGATCACATTCGTCTGGAACGTTGTTGCAATTGCAGTCGTTCCCGGCTCGTTCACATTCGTCGGGTATGCCGTTGAGGTTGCAGTCTTGGCTGACCGGGTCGGCGCCGGCAATATTGCAAGCGTCATCGACGCCGTCGCAGTTGCAGTCCTCAATCGCAAGCGTGGGGCCAACGTCGAGCGCATCGAGGTCGTCCGTATCGAGCAAGCCGAGTTCAGCCGCGGAGGCATATCGCTGAAAGGCCCCGTCAAAGGACGAGATGAAAACGTCGGCTGGTGAGTATCCGACCAGGCTGGGCGAACCGGGGGCCAGCGAGAATAACACCTGATCCAACTCGAGATCCAAGACCCCGTTGGGCACTCTGGGTTCTCCCGGCGTTTCGTCGGAGACCGCCAGGGCGTCGATAACGTCGTCTTTCGTCAAGCCCATCTGAGCCGCGTGGGCGAACACCGCCAGGTTCCCAGGCGCGAACGAACCATCGCCCACGTCATCATCGAAAACGAACACGAAGGCTGTGCGCCGTTCGCACTCATCCGGAACCCCGCTGCCGTCATAATCCGCACTGGTCCCGGAGGCGATATCGCAATCGTCGTGTATGCCGTTCTTATTGCAGTCAGTCTCACACTCGTCGGGCACGGCGTTGGTGTTGCAGTCGTGGCTGAACCCCGTGGCAATGTCACATTCGTCGGGGATACCATTGAGGTTGCAGTCCTGGCTGGCTGCGGTGGCGATGTCGTATTCGTCAGGTATACCATTGGTATTGCAGTCCGCCTGGCATTCGTCGGGGATGCCGTTGCCGTCAACGTCCTGGCTGGTCGCCAAGGCGACATCGCATTCGTCGAGGATCAAGTTCGTATTGCAGTCCGAGCTGGACCCCGAAGCGAGTTCGCACTCGTCCGGCACCAGATTGCCGTTGCAATCCGCGCTGCCGTTGGTGCCGACAACGTCCTCGGAATCGAGAATGCCGTTTCCGTTGCAGTCCTCACACTCGTCCGGAATGCCATTGCCGTTCTCATCCTCACTGGTCGCGCCGGCGACGTCGAACTCGTCGGGCACCCCGTTGGCATTGCAGTCCTCACACTCGTCCGGAATGCCGTTGTCGTTGGAGTCCGCACTCGACCCTGAGGCGATCTCGCATTCATCCAGGATGCTATTGGCGTTGCAGTCCGTGCCGGTGCCGGCGCTGATGTCGCATTCGTCGAGAACGCCGTTGGAGTTGCAGTCCGGACCGTCGCATTCATCGGGCATACCGTCGTTGTTGCAGTCGATGCTGGTGCCGCCGGCAATGTCCATGGCATCCGGCAGGCCGTTGGCGTTGCAGTCCGGCTCACACTCATCCGGAACGCCATTGCCGTCGAGGTCCGGGCTGGTGGCGGCGGCGATATCGCACTCATCGGGGATACCGTTGTCGTTGCAGTCCAGGCTGGTGCCGAAGGAGATGTCACACAGATCGCCAATCCCGTTGCCGTTGCAGTCGTTGGCGTAATCGCATCCGAAGGTTGGCCCGGCGAAAGTGGCGAAGAGTCGATCGTTGACGGGAGCAAACTGCGCCAGTTCTATTCCCGTCAGGTTATCCTGCCCGATTCCGAGGGCTTCAGGCCTCAAGCCCACTACGGTCTGGTCCGCCATCAGGGAGTTGGTATATGGCCTACCCTCGGGCAGGTACGATCCGCCATACCCCCCGAACCCGAGTGGTGAGGAGGGGTTAGCCCCCACGTAGATATCGGCGGCCTGGTCCGGTTGAGAGGTCTCGGACGCAAGGCGGATGCTCGTGCACGGCTCGCCCAGCGAAGCTCGTCCTACCGAAAAGAGGATTGTCCCGGCAGTGGTCCAGCCGCCGGTATCGCGCGTGCCGTCCCGTCCGAAGGACACACTGTTGATCGCGTCACCGACAGCGAATCCAGTACTGCCAACCAAACCGGGTATGCGGGCGTTGGTCAGGTCGGGGGAATGCCCGAAATCCTGGCCTGACGCAGTATAAGTCGTTAGCTGTTGTGCAGGCAAGGAGTTGTCGTCAATAGCATGATTGGGCGACTCCTCCGTGGGACGCGGGCCGGTTCCCAGGTTGTCGAGCACAAACGAGACCGGGGAAGACAAGCTGGTCTGCACCTGGCACTCTTCCGGCTGAGGGGGAGTGTCCACCGCGCCATGGCCCGCGCTGAGCAAATACGCCACGTGTATGCCGTCCACGTCGAACAACGGCACCGCCCCGAAGCTGGGGTCGTGCAAATACACGGAGGTGGGCAGAGTGAGGTCCGGGGGGAACTGGTCCAGCCGTGCGCGCAACAGCATCGGCGTCTTGTTGTAGTATTTCTGCCCGGCAGCGCTCACCTCGACAAAGACATTGAAGATGCTGTCGCCGGGGAAATCATGATCAAGTCCCTGAACTTCCCCGAAGGAGTTCCGGTAGAATGCGGTGCGGCCTTCGAGCGCAACCGAATCGTAGAACGGCTGCCCGGCCTTTATCCAGTTTCCGTTCCCATCGGTCAGGTCGAGCGCCAAAATCTGGGTGTGAATCTCATGCCCGAAAAGCGGACTCTCCGGGTAATCCGCCGGAATCACGCAGGGGTCACCAGCCAGCACCGCGGTGTTGGGGTATGGCTCCACACCACCGCTGAAGATCACGGTTGCGTCGTCCGCCGGATCACCGTGATAATGCGGGTCGCTTCGGCCGACGATGGTGTGCTGATCCTCCATACCGGTAATCTGCACCTCGTATCCGTCCAGGAACTTCACCTTGAATGACGCCCCGGAGGGGAAGTCGTCGATCCCGGCGGGCGGGAAATCCTCGCCGCGCCGCCCGCCACCATAATAGAGGCATCGGTCGTCCGGTCGGGCGGAGAAGCATTTCGCGCTCGATTCCGGGGTCAGCAGGAAGGCATGCATCTCGCCATAGACCAAGCCCCAGCCGACGATTTGCCCGAGATCGTTGATTGCCCGGGCCTCAATGAGGTCCCAGCGCTCGCGCTCGATCGGGGCGATCAGGGTATTGAGGTCCGCCATCCCGCCAGCCGGTATCCAGATAAATGCGTGACGTTCCCCGCTACCGGTATCCGAAGCGCCAACCACCTGGCCGTCCCGGCTTCCAGTCCCGTAAGCCGCGGAGTTCGTGCCGCCGAGCGTCCCGAGATCGGTCATCACATCGTCTCGCCAAGCGAAGGCGTGAACGACGTCCGTGGAGACCGTCGCCTCACCCACCACTTGGCCGAAGTTATCGATACCCCACGCGCGGCTGTGCGAACCGCCGGGCAACGTTCCGAGGTCGATCATCCCCACGCCCTCTTGCCAGAGGAAGGCATGCTCAACGGGATTGCCGAGCGGGTCGATCTCACCAGTCAGCGAGCGGCCGACCACTCGGTTGGCGTTGTCGATCCCCCACCCGTAGCTGTGGTCCCCGCCCAGCGTGCCGAGGAGATACCTGCCGGGGTCAACCCACAGAAAGACGCGCGAGTAGCCCGAGGGATCGTCCGCCGAGCCCGCCACTCCGCCGGACTTGCTGATGCCGCGAGCGCCGCTCTCGTCGCCCAACGTACCCAAAACAGTCTTCACGCCGGCGTCCCAGAGGAACGCTCTGTTCCCTCCCCAAGCCGGGTCCGCGACACCAACGACCTGGTCTGAATCGTTAATGCCGTAGGCTGCGGACTCGGTGCCGTCGGCGAGAACGCCGAGGTTGGTCATCTCGTCCTCTTGCCAGAGGAAAGCGCGTTTTTCCCCGCTGGAGGTGTACGAATACCCGACCACATGACCGTAGTAGTTGAGGTCATAGGCATAGCTTGCGTTGCCTCCGAGTGTGCCGAGGTCACGAACGGAATACTGGGCTACCACCACCCGCGGAGACGAAACCAACGCCAGCACGGCAAGGACCGCCAACGGTAATATGATCGCCCTTCTACAGTGTTTTTCGTCCACTTTGATGCTCCTTCACTCTACGATCCACGACTTGACAGCACCGCTTCATCACCGGTGCTGCTTTGCCCGTCTTCGATCCTTGAAAGGTCACTCGCTTCTTGCCGGCCGGCTATCCGCCCTCGCCAGGCAATACGCGCCACTATACCCGTTCACACATTCCCGCCCCCTCTGATCCTCAACGAAACCGCCGCCGTCGACCACCGCCCAAAACCCAACCGGCGCCGACAATCAGCAGCCACATCGTCGCCGGTTCTGGAATCTCCACGCGCGTCAACTGAATGAAAGAGCTGCCCGGGAACGTCATGTCGATCTGGGAGATATCGCCAGTGAACGTACCGTAATAAACGCTCAATCCATTCAAGATCAGCCTGGAATCCAGGTCCATAATCGTCAACGTCGAAACGTAAAGCGCGTCGCTCACACCACCGTCCAGCGGGTTGTCGAACAAGTCCACCAACTCGACATACTCGCCGATTCCCGACAACAGCAGCGTATCCAGGGCGAAGTTGTTCACCAGGCCACTCAGCATGTCGCCCATGTCCTCGCACGCCACCTCGAGAGCCAACGGGATATCGGCGTTCAAAGATGCGTTCAACTCGAGAACCGTCACGGACGAGTCAAAATCCCCCCGCTGGGTGCTGGCATTGGAGAAGTCGCCGTTCAGGATAATGCTTGCGCCACTGACTGCCCGTAAGCGCCCGTCGGCGCCAAAGGACAAATCCCCATCGACGTCCATATCGTTGTTGTTCAGTTCCAACGCGCCGTCCATCGTCAGGGACGAGTTGAAATCCAGATTGCTCCCGTTCGCAAAGCTCAGCATCGATCCGACGTTGGACACCACCGGCGCGTCGGCCGTAAACGTGGTTCCGCTGGAGAGGTTCACCACGCCGCTGTTGACCATCCCGCCCGCCGTGACCATGAGCTGGGCCGAACTCGTCAACGAGAGCGTCGAGCCCGCATTGATCGTGAGCCCACCGGAAAGCGTCGATCCCAAACCGCTGACCGTGCCGGTCGCATTGTTGGCCAGCAGCAAGGAGCCGAACTCAACATCGGAACCACCGGAGACCTCGATCATGGCGGCGCTTCCGTTCACTTCCCCGATCCCGCCCCCCCCCACGTCGACCAATTGGGACCCGTTGACGAACTGCAGCCTGCTCCCCGCGCCGTGGTTCGTTGCGCGAATGGTCCCGCTGTTGTTCACCGTCGCCCCCGTGAAGTGGAGGCGTGCCCCGTCCGCCTCCATCAGGCCCTCGTTAGTGATGTTGCCGTAGACCTGCATCTGGGTATTCACGGCCCCATTGTCGTTCTGCCGCGCGCGGATCACTCCGTCCGCCGCGTTGGCCACGTCGTTGTAAAGGTAGGTCAGAATGTAACTGCTGTGTTCCGAAGCTCCCTGGATCAAACCGTGGTTGGTGATCAGGCCGTCACCGCTGATCGCGCTGTAGTAGTTGTACATCGACAGCTTGCCGCCGTTCTCAATGGTCACCGGAGCGTCGAAACGCGCCGGGCCGCCGGCACCGCGATAGGTGGAGATTACCTCCCCCGTGGCGGCAATGGTCGCCGGAGCGTTAACCGTTGCGTTGTATACCTCCATGTCGCCGTCAATCTGCACACCGGCACCGCCGAGCCGAGCGCTGTTTTGCACCTTGAACATGGATCCCACGTTGATCGTGGTGTCGGCTGACAGGCTCGAAGACGAACCGCTTACGAATCCCGTTGCGTTGTTGGTCAGCGACAACGTGCCGAAGCTGACGTTCGCACCACCGGAGACTTCAATCGTGCTGAGCGCCCCGTCGACCTCGGCTACGCCGCTCCCACCCACGTCGTTGAGCAGCGTCGAACCCAGAAACATCAGATGGCTGCCGTCGGGATGATCCACCGCACGGACCGGCCCGCTGTTTTGCACGGTGGCGCCGGTAAAGTAGAGGCTGGCGCCGTTTGCCTCCATCAGCCCGTCGTTGGTGATGTTCCCGTGGACCTCCATCCGGGTGTTCACGGCCCCATTGTCGTTCTGCCGCGCGCGGATCACCCCGTCCGCCGCGTTGGCCACGTCGTTGTAAAGGTAGGTCAGAATGTAACTGCTGTGTTCCGAAGCTCCCTGGATCAAACCGTGGTTGGTGATCAGGCCCTTACCGCTGACCGCGCTGTAGTAGTTGTACATCGACAGCTTGCCGCCGTTCTCAATGGTCA